>CAYREP010000012.1:0-2679 GCA_964423375.1 Candidatus Woesearchaeota archaeon
GTTCAGGATTTTGAATAAAAATTAGATTTCAATAATTCCAATTTGATCCCAACCCCGGTCGCGGAAACTCATTTCTTCTTAGGGAAATTGAATAAAAATTCAAAAACTAAGTTTTATAAACAATTGAAGAGTGTATATTTTATGCCTCAAACAGCATTAGATAAAAGTTACGATTTCTTTATTGACACAAACCTAAATTCTTACAAAGGAGAGTGGATTGCCATAGTTGACAGCCAGATTGTGTCCCATGGCAAGGATTTGAAGAAAGTCGTTCAGGAAGCCAGAGAGAAACATGGGAATGAGAAGTTTCTTTTAGCCAAGGTGCCCTCTTCCGAAACAATGATTTTCTAAGATGACTTTGATTTTCAAATACAAGGATGTTGAGAGGTCTAATGGAACGCGGGCATTAAGTCCTTCGATACCTGTTATTTTATCAAATGATGGCGGAACCCGCTACCAGTTTATGGTCCTTTTGGATTCCGGTGCGGATGTGTCTGCCATTCCAAAATCCATAGCAGAATTATTGAATCTTGATCTTGGCGGCAAAAAAGAGTCTGTCTTCGGAATTGGCGGAAAAGTTCCTGCCGTTGAGACTTCTATGGATGTTGAAGTAATAAAAGGCCATGAGAAATATCTTTTCAAAATTCCTGTCAAAGTTATTTTAGATGATTCCGATTTTCCACCACTTATAGGAAGAGCAGAATTCTTTGATCAATTTGACATAACTTTCAAGCAAAGAGAAATGAGGGTTTACCTGAAACACAAGGGAGCAAATAGATTCTAAATATCAAACGTTGTGACTTTATCCCAACCGCGATCTCGGAAACTCATTTCTTCTTCGGAAATTGAATTGTATGTTGAAAGATAATAATTCTTAAAAATATGGAAAATATTGGAAAATCAAGATGTCAGAAACAGATACACCCCAGATAGCCATTATAGGAGAAAATAGATTTGCAATAAATCCGAATAAGTTCAGCGAGAGCGAGGCTCTAGAAAGGTTAACCAAGATATTGAGAAAAGCATCTATAAGTTTTTATTCTCCGGAAGATCCTATTGCCTCTCGTGATAGAAGTTATTTTGCAGGAATTCTATACGCAGATGTTTATACCGGAGGATCAGGAACGCCAAGAGAAAACAATACTTTAGTGTATATATGTCCCACAAATAGCAAGTCACTAAGATACAAACTTGATTCCAAAGGTATGTACGTGGATGGGGGAGGCAAGGGTACAACAATCATCACTTTTTATGACAATGATAGTCTTATGATAGGCTCTAATAGAACCTTGCTTCCTTCAAGATTTGAAGATTTGGTTAGAGAAGCTTCTTCCTAGATCTCAATCATCCGGACTTTGTCCCAGCCGTTGTCTTTCATGCTTTCATCTTCTTCGATTTCCAAAATATCCAAAAATTGGCTCGGGGCGAGTTCGCTGCCCCATTGGTTGTAATCGCTGTGCGTGATTGTCAGGCTGTTTTTTGCGCGGGAGAGGGCGACGTAAAATAATCTTAATTCTGAATCCCGTTTTGTCGATGTAAGTTCGCTGTTTCCCCTATAGAACGGCAGGGTTTTTTCATTGCAGGACACGAGGAAAACATGGCTCCATTCAAGGCCTTTGGCGCTGTGGATCGTGCTCAACGTCACTTTGTTCCGGTTCGTCTTGTCGCGCTTTTCCAATTCTATCAAAGAGTCAAGGAAAGAGTTTATGCCTGCTTTGGTGTTTTTCGCGGAATCTGCTTCTTCGAGCAAATCCGCAGAGATTGGCTCATCGTCAGAAATTGATTTGTTTTGATAATGTAATCCTAAATCGGCTACGGTTGATTTATCGGAGTTAAGTTCATTATCATTATCTTGATTTTCCGGTTCGTCATCATCTGCATCGTAATCAGCTTCGGTTTTATATTGGGAATTTGAAAAATCTTCGAAGAAATCGTTGAAGAGTTCGCTTAATATTGAGATGTTTTCAAATTTGTCGTTCAGCTTGCTGTCCTCGTTGAGATATTTTCGCGTCAAGTAAGATTCGTAATTGAAATGTTTCAGGAAGAGTTGGAGCGGGTCGCTGTCGGGGTTTTCGTTTTGGAGGGCTTCTTTCAGGGCGTTGAGTTTTGCTATTTTTTCGGGTGTTGCGCCGGATATAAGTTTGTCCGCGAATTTTAAGGATTCTGTAAGCGTGATGTTGTTGTCATCTGCCATGATTTCAAATTTCCTTATTGTGGAATTTCCTACGCCTGGAATTAGTGTGAGGGTTCTGTGGAAATCAATTAATGAGTTTGGATTTGCTTTTAGTCTTAAGAATGAAAGGATGTCTCTCACCTCTTCTCTTTCGAAGAAATCTTTGGATTTTGAAATGTGGCATGGAATCCTGTTTCGGTTGAATTCTTTTTCTATCTCTTTGCCGATTCGGTTTGTCCTGAACAAGACCGCGATTTCGTCTTTGGGAACGCCGGACTTTATGAGGTCGCGGATTTCGTAAGTGAGGAATTCAATTTCTTCCACCGCGTCGTAGAAAGATTTTATTGAAACTTTTCCTGCATCCTGCTTTGTGCAGTTGAGGTTCTTTTCTATCTTGAATTTCATTGATTCAATGATTTTGTTGACTGAATCTATTATCTCTTTGTCCGAGCGGTAATTGTCATTGAGGAAAACTTTGTTCTCGTTTTCGCTGAAGTCGAAAATCA
>CAYREP010000012.1:2779-6814 GCA_964423375.1 Candidatus Woesearchaeota archaeon
TTGTAAACGCGGTTGACATTTTTTCTTAACTTTGGGCTGACGTGGATTATTTCGTCATCAAGCGTTTCTTCTATTATGCCTTCGTTTATGTTGTCGTCAAGAGAATATTCTTCCGAAAGTTTTTCCGCTAAAATCCCGCGATTTTTCAGCTTGCCTATCCAGCTTTCAAAATATCTTATGTCGTCGTTTTTGTCCGGAAGGTCAAGGCGGGTGAGGATTGGCTTTATGATTTTTCTTTTGTCTGAATCTTCATGGATTAAGGTGAATTTGGGATCAAGTTGGATGAGGTCGGCGTGTTTTCTTAAAATCCTTAGAAACAATGAGTGCATCGTTCCGACGTAAGGCGGTTCTCTGCCTGTTCTGTTATAAATTTTTTGAGTCATGTCTCTTGCGGCCTTGTTTGTGAAAGTTGTCATCATGATTTGGCTTGGCATGATTCCATGATTCCTTACAAGATTAACATATCTTTCAACGATTGTCGTAGTTTTTCCGGTGCCTGCGCTTGCTATTATGAGGAGATTTCCATTTACTATGTTCACCGCGCGCCGTTGTTCGGCGTTTAAACGAGGTGGAGAATTTTGGTTCATGAGTTTGGAAAAGAAAAAGAGGTTTTAAGGGTTTTGGGAAAGTTGTTTTGCAATAATTGTCAACACGCTTGGAAAAGAAAATTTAATAAGTTGCAGACATTGGTTTTTTAATGAAAAGTCATTTTAACTACAACGGACAAGAAGTTCAGGTTGAATGGCACGATGAAGTGGATTTTTCCAATCTTAAGAACGTGACACAGGTTTATGGGGTAATATTTAATGATGAAGGCAAAATTCTTATTGTTAAAGTTAATGGAAAATGGAGTCTGCCCGGAGGAACACCTGAGGGTCACGATAAATCTCCAAAAGAAACTTTAGTTCGAGAAACTATTGAGGAGGTGGATGTTGAGATAGATAACATAAAACCCCTTGGTTATCAAAATTCTTCTTTTGTAAACGAACCAAACTCGGAGCATCAGCAGCTGAGATATTTTGCAATTGTTAAAAAAGTTCTTCCTCAAACTCCAGACCCCGACCCCAAAGTTAATTTGATAAATGAAAGAAAATTCATAAATCCAGAAAAGTTTTCTAATTATTGCAATTGGGGTGAAATTGGAAATCTAATCATAAAAAAAGCAGTTAGGGAATTTAGGAGCTCAAATCCAAACCCTTATATACCCTGATTTTGATAGGATTTTATTGATAAGTTAGATTAATTTATTGTGCAAGGAGATAAGCCTCCGATAATCTTGTGATGGCTATGTCTTCTTCTTTAAGTTAGTTGATTACTGAATTTAATTAGTAAAATGACAAAAACATTTGAACAACTTGGCTTGAGCGAGCAGCTTTTGCACTTGCTGGAGAGCTCCGGAATCAAAGAGCCGAGTGAGATACAGGAGAAAGCGATTCCTTTAGTCTTGCAGGGCCTGGATGTAATCGGAGATTCGGCTACAGGCTCGGGAAAAACGCTGGCTTTCGGTGCGGGCTTGATTGACAGAACCGAAAAAGGCAAGGGGTTACAGGTTTTGATTTTGACGCCGACGCGCGAGTTGGCTGAACAGATCGGCAAGGTTTTGACAAAATATTCCGGATTCAAGAACCTGAAAGTTTCCATGGTTTACGGCGGAGTTAACATTGAATCGCAAATAAGGGAGATTCCAAGAGCGGAGATTGTCGTCGCAACTCCGGGGAGAATTCTTGATCATATCGAAAGAGGAACCATCAACTTTTCAAAACTCAAGACTTTGGTTTTGGATGAAGCGGACAGGATGCTGGACATGGGTTTCATAGATGACGTTGAAAGAATAATCCGTGAGTGTCCAAAAGAAAGACAGACTTTGCTTTTTTCCGCTACTATCTCCGCAGACATTGACGAAATCGCGAAAAGGCATATGAAAAATCCCGCAAAGGTTTCGGCGGAAGATTATGTTGACCCTGAAAAACTTAAGCAGTTTTATTATGATGTTGACCCGAGGCAAAAGTTTTCTTTGCTGGTTCATCTCCTAAAAAAAGAATCTTCAGGACTTGTGATGGTTTTCTGCAATACGCGAAGGAATACAGAATTTATTGCGAATAATCTGAATAATCTGAGAATGAACGCTTTGGCGATTCACGGCGGGCTGGCGCAAAACAAGCGAGACAAGATAATGAAAAGTTTCCATGAAAAGAATGTTTACGTTCTTGTCTGCACGGACGTCGCTGCGCGAGGCCTTGACATAAAAGGCGTCAGCCACGTTTACAATTATGACATCCCAAAGACAAGCAAAGAGTATTTGCATAGAGTCGGGAGAACTGCAAGAGCCGGCGCCGAAGGAATGGCGATCAGCATTGTTTCCAACAGGGATTACGAGAATTTCAGCGAAGTGATGAAGGACGAAGAGATTAAAATCGAGCCGATGGACTTGCCCGAAGTACAACCGGTCAGGGTCAGGAAAGAATTTGATTCCAGAAGAAGCGGCCATGACGGAAGAGGCGGAAGAAGTTTTAGGGGCGATGGCGGGAGAAGAAGTTCAGGCTCATCAGGCAATAGAAGAGATTCAAGAGGGAGAAGTTTTGGCGGCAGAGACAGCCACAAAAGTTCAAGAGACTCGAGGGGAAGAGGAAACGGTTCCATGAAAGCGTTTCACAGGTTTTGAATTTCACTATTTTGTAGAATAACAATTCTTAAAAATGATTTTTCCTGCCTTGGATTATGGGGAAAGATTTGAAGAAAGTTCTTTTTAGGATTACAAAAGAAAGTTTATATTTCAAAAGGATAAATCCGGGAGAACCTTATAGAATGTTTGCCAATTATAAGGGTGGCAAATATTTTCATTATATGGGGCATGAAGAGGTCTTTTTCGAAAACGGAGATATAAGAAAAGGTCCGAGAAGGTACTCCTGCACAGAATGTGGTTCCCCTGCAAGAGAGCATTATTCTTTCAGGGAAACGGGGGGAGAATTTCAGGCGATAGGCATCTTGGGCTGTCCGAACCCAGAGTGCGAAAATTATAGGAGTCATGATTCACATATTTTATAAATTGAGCTTCCCGATTTAATTGAAATGGTTTTGGTTATTCAGGCGCTGATTTTGAGCATTGTCCAGGGTATCACGGAGTGGCTGCCGATCAGCAGTTCAGGGCATCTTGCAATCTTCCAGAATATTTTCGGATTTCAAAACCTGCCTTTTGATGTGTTCCTTCATTTTGCAAGCATCCTCGCTGTTTTCGTGATTTTCTGGAAAGACATTGTAAAACTGTTCAATTTCAAGGACAAGAAAAATCTGAAATATCTTGGGCTTTTGATTCTTGCATTGATTCCTGCGGCGATTGTCGGCTTGCTTTTCAAGAACCAGATTGCAGGCTTTTTCTCGAGCACGCTTTATCTCGGAATATTTTTCATGGCAAGCGGAGGGATAGTCTATTCTACAAAGTTTGCAAAGCCAAAGCAAGGAAAAGAAAAACCAAGCTGGCTTGATTCCATATTTATCGGTTTGATGCAGGCGCTTGCGATTTTGCCGGGAGTTTCAAGAAGCGGTTCTACAATCTCTGGCGGAATGTTCAGGGGTTTGAAAAAAGAAGAAGCGGTGAAGTTTTCATTCTTGCTGGCAGTTCCCGTCATTCTCGGAGCTTCAGTATTGGAAGCCAAGGATTTAGTCTTGCAAAACATGAGCTTCGTACTCTTGCTGTCTAGTTTTGTCGTCACTTTCCTTGTGAGCCTAATCGCGATAAAAGTTCTTTTGAGAATCATTCGGGGAAACAGATTTTATCTTTTCGGAATTTACAATTTCTTTATTGGACTGATTGTGCTGTGCTGGAGCATTTGGCATTAATTGAAAATAAGAAACGCCCACACCAGGACTCAAAGCGAGACAACCTACGGTTTTCTTCGCATAACTTCCCTGCCTCTTTAAACGCATTTATTCGAGTCCTGAAGATTATGAAAACGCCCACACCAGGACTCGAACCTGGATGCCCTTGCGGGCCAGCCTTTCCAGGGCTGTGCAATACCCTTATGCGATGTGGGCTTT
>CAYREP010000012.1:6914-11530 GCA_964423375.1 Candidatus Woesearchaeota archaeon
ATGCGATGTGGGCTTTCGTTAATTTAGAAATATTGGAAGCAGTTTATAAAATATTTGGCCCAGATCTATTTATTGTATTCCTACAAATCATCTTTTGGAGATTTTTGATAAGAAGGGTCAATAGTTGTATCTGCTTTTTGAAGTTTTGAAAAAGATCTCCAATGAAAATCATATCCCCTGAATTCCTTGTAGAAAGGAAGGAAGTCACTCCAGACCTGTTCAGCAACTCCTTCTATTGATTTTGTACCATCAATTCTCACGACTTCTCCGAATAATTTAGGGTCCCTTTGCGACATATCCACAAGTTTGTGATAGTTGATAATTAATCTGTCTATAAATTCTGCATTTCCTTCAAATTTTTCTCTCTTTGCCCGATTTTTCATTCTCCTTGCCGCTTCTTCCCGCGGAACGTCCAAAAAATAAATTTTATCCGGAATTAAAATTCCACGATTTTCGTGCATTCTTATTAATTTCTCCAACGACACCCCCTGCGTTTGCTGAAATGCTAATGTAGACAATGTATACCTTGAACAAAAAACACTCGCTCCCGCCAAAATATTCGGTCTTATTAAAATAAAAGTATGGTTTGTCCGGTCTCCCACAAAAAGGTCAGCGGTTTCTTGGGGATCCGAATATGCATCTGTATCAGTTTCCAGCTTAATCTTAATCTTCTCGTTTTCCCAAGGTTCATGAGTTTTAAGAACAGATTCATACTTGTTAAAATATTCCAGTCTGCTTATAAGCTCTCTAACCTGCGTGCTGGTTCCGCTGCCATCAATCCCTTCAAGATCAACAAAGATTCCTCTTTTTTCTTCACTTATGATATCCATTTGTTTATTCTTGAGCCGAAGTTTATAATTAATTCTTATTCTTGAAAATATATTTTGGAGATGATATTTTTATATAAATTGAATTGCTAAGGATTTCCAATGGCGCATGTTGTTGTTCCGGCTGCTGAAGAGATTTTAGATACAGAGTTTAAAGTTTTGGATAAAGGTTTTGTTCGTTTGGTAGATTATCTTGGCGGCGACCAAAGGATAGTGCAAGCGGCGCGGGTTTCTTACGGCGAGGGAACGAAGAGCTATAGGAAAGACAAAGCGCTAATTGATTATCTTCTGAGAAACGAACATACTTCGCCGTTTGAACAGGTGATACTTACTTATCATGCCAAGATGCCGATTTTTGTCGCAAGGCAGTGGGTGAGACATCGGACTGCGAGACTGAATGAAATCTCCGGGAGATATTCAGTTTTGGGAGATGAATTTTATGTTCCGGACAGGGAGCACATAGCGCTGCAAAGCGAAGACAACAAGCAAGGCAGGCAAGACGAGCCCTTGCCCGAAGAGCAAGCTCGGGAGATTCAGGGAAAGTTGGCGAACGAACAAAAAAGATCTTACCAGGCATATGAAGAACTTCTTGACACTGGACTTGCAAGAGAACTTGCCAGGATAAACCTTCCGCTTTCCGCATACACAGAATGGTATTGGCAAATTGACCTGCATAACCTTTTTCATTTTCTTGGGTTGAGGATGGATAAACATGCCCAATATGAAATAAGAGCTTACGCCGACAAGATGTTTGACATTGCAAAGGCGGTCGCCCCGATGGCATGCGAAGCCTTTGAAGAGCATATCCTTGGCGCGATGCAGCTTTCCAAAACAGAAGGAGGATTAGTGACATCTTTAATTGGAGTTCCTGACTTGAATAACCCTGAGATCATAAAGCGTTTTGAAGAAGCAGGGTTTGCAAAAAATGGGAAATTAAACAAGACAGGTGAAAGATTTTACGATAAGCTTTACAAAGGATAGGTTTATTCCTTCATTTCAATCTTAATATTAACGTTCTTCGGGATTTTCATCCTCATGATGTGGTGGAGAATCTTTTCGTTTGCCGGAACGTCAATCAACCTTTTGTGAACACGCATTTCAAAATTGTCGAATGTTGCGGTTCCGTCGCCGCATGGAGATTTTCTTACATTAACCTTGAGTTTTTTTGTTGGCAATGGCACGGGTCCGGAGATAACAACGCCGGACTTGTCTGCGATGTCCCGAATAGAATTGCAAATATCATTAAGCATTTCTATATCAGTACTGTTGAGTTTTATCCTTGCCTTGACCATGTGACACCGCCAGCGGGTTTTTACAATTTCCCGCGACCATTGATAAAACATTATTCAGAAATTAGTTTAAAAACCTTGTTGTTAGAGATTCAGAAGGTGATGGTTTTTTGTTCTATGCCTTTTTTCATTGTATTGAATTTTTCCTGCCATTGCCTAAATTGGTTTTTTGCCCAAGAGTCTGTTGTTCCCCTCAAATACAAGATTTCCTTCTGAATTTCTCCCGGGGTAAAAATCCATGCAAGGTCTGCTTTTCCGTCAAGGATGGTGTTTTCGAAATTTGGGCCGGAACCAATGTCTCCCAAATAGATTGTGGAACCGTCTTTTCCGACCAACCTTAAAATTTCTGCATGCTTTATATTTAGGGTCTTTCCATAAATTCTTAGGTTATGGCCTTTTGAAAAATAAACATCCGCCAAGCTGACTCTTGGATCCCCCAAGTCATAGACTATTGCGCTATTGCCCCCCTTTCCATATCTTACCTTGACTCCCACCTTGCCATCGTAATAAAATTCATTCTGAGAATTATCCGGATTATTCTCTGCATAGAGCGGGAATGTTGAAAGAGCTGCGCTTAATGTTACGGCTGCAAGGCTTTTCAGAAAATTTCCGGAGGGCATTTGTTTTTTAGAAAAAATCTTTTTAAAACGATTATAGCGAACTATCGTTAATATTGTACCGCAGAAATTTTTAAAAAAGGTCTATTGAAACAATAAGATATTCTGAAAACATTTTTATACCAAAAAATCTTTTGTTCCTGAATAGAGGTTGATTGGCAGAACGGGAAGTTCAACCAAAACACAAAAAGGATTTACATAATGGTGGAACAGATATTTATTCAGTTGGCTTTGGTCTTGGCTGCGGCTTTCGTGCTTTCTTATATCAGTAAAGCCTTCAAACAGCCTTTGATTTTGGGTTACATTCTTGCCGGGATAATATTGAGCCCATTCATCCTGAAACTTGGGGCGAGCACAGACATAATCCAGACACTTTCCCAATTTGGAGTTGCATTCTTGTTGTTTATCGTCGGACTTCATATGAATCCTAAATCCATAAAAGAGGTCGGGGTCAGTTCGCTTTTTATCGGCCTCGGCCAAATGATTCTGACATTCATGCTCGGCTTCGCCGTGGCTTTCTGGGCGATAAATCTTGATTTGAACAGTTCGATATACATCGGGATTGCCGTCGCGTTCAGCAGCACAATCATAGCGATGAAACTCATTTCAGATAAAGGCCAGCTGGATTCGCTTTACGGGAAGCTGTCTATTGGAATTTTGATAATACAGGACATTGCGGCGATGGTAGTTTTAATGATAATTTCTTCGACCGCTTCGCACAATAATCTCGGCTCTTTTGCGCTGACAAGCGTTCTCGGAGGCTTGAGCCTTGTTGTTGTGCTGTTCCTGTTCGGATTTTCTATCTTGCCAAGGATAACGAAAAATATAGCGAAATCGCAAGAACTTCTGTTTTTGTTTTCGATAACATGGGCATTTGGAGTTGCGGCGCTGTTCGGAGCAATCGGCTTCTCTGTTGAAATCGGGGCTTTGATAGCCGGAATATTGCTTTCCGTTTCGCCGTACGGGACCGAAATCGGCTCTAAGATAAGGCCTTTGAGGGATTTCTTCCTGATTTTGTTCTTCATAATCCTCGGGCTGAACGTACAAATCTCAAATTTGAGTACGATAATATTCGCATCGCTGATACTTTCGGTGATCGTGCTGGTTTTCAAGCCGCTGATTTTGATGGCTTTGTCTGCCGCGTTCGGCTATACCAAGAGGAACAATCTCTTTGTCGGAGTAACTCTCGGGCAGGTCTCGGAATTTTCCCTTGTTGTTCTTGCATTGGGAGTTTCGCTCGGCCAAATAAACCAGACGATTCTTTCAATCGTGACGCTGACCGCGATAATAACAATCACAATCTCTTCTTACATGACGATTTATTCCGGGAAGATTTACAAGAAGATAAGCCCGCTCCTGAATGTCTTCGAGAAGAAGAAAATTCGAAAAGACAGGAAATTGAACAGAGATTACCATGCAATACTTTTCGGCTACAACCGGACGGGCTTCGGAATCCTGAAGGCGATGAAGGAAATAAACGAAAATTGCCTCGTGGTCGATTTCAATCCGGACACGATTTCGAAGCTTTCCAAGTTCAGGATACCTTCGGTTTACGGAGACGCTTACGATTCCGAGTTCTTGGAAGATCTGCCTTTGAAAAAAGTCAAAATTGTAATCTCGACGATTCCGGAGTTTGAGACAAACATCCTGCTTCTTGAACATATAAGATTCATCAACCAAAAAGCCGTAGTGATAATGAGGGCGCACACTATAGACCAGGCGCTGGAAATGTACAGGAAAGGCGCGAATTATGTTCTGACGCCGCACTTCCTTGGCGGAGATTTTGTCGCGAACCTTTTGAAAGGCAACAGGGGCAACGCTAACGCTTACAAGGAGGAAAGAGACAAGCACATAAAAATGCTTAAAGAAATTCTGGATTCTGA
>CAYREP010000013.1:0-11494 GCA_964423375.1 Candidatus Woesearchaeota archaeon
GCCTGAATTTTTCCCGGGAATAGATACCGAATCGCTTCCGCTGTAACCTTTGAGGTTTGGAATTGTTGTTGATTCATTGGTGATCTTGAAAGATTCGGATCCCCCTGAACCGTAAATTGAAACTGAAAGAGCTTCCATGTCTATGTCCCCTCTTTTAATGGAGAACCTTACCTGATTGTTGGAAGTGTTATAGCAGGTATATTGCTGGTTGAGCGTTATTTTGTCGAAGTTTCCAAAACATGCGCCGGTGTTTTTTATTTTCTCATTCACGAGGTTATTGACAACAGTCCAGACCACTGCGATAAGGACAATTGACAGCACCACTAAAAGAAGCGTTACAATAACTGCGGATATCCCTTTTTTGTTTTTCATTATACCGTCACCTTGTATCCATATTGGTCACTGCATGTGTATGATTTTAATTCGCCGTTGTTTGTGCTTCCCTTTAATACCGGGATTAAAACGATATCCGAAGCTCCACTGACACCCGACATAGTTCCCTGAAATGTGCCTCCCTGGTTCAATCCGGAAGAAGGCCAACTGTTAACCAACACGCTGATATCGCTAGTTGAATAATTCCCCCCTGAACCGTCAACCCGAACATTGAAACTGTAAATTGGAACATTTCCTGTATTTGAAATCGCAAGCTGCCCGCCTGAATATTCTGCGGAAATCGCAAGCTGCCCGCATGACAATTCAATATTTTGCCCGCCGAATTTTGTTATTGTTTCCTGCGTAAAACTTCTGAACCAAAGAAAGACAATCACCGAAAGGCCAACTACAAGCGCAATAAGCAGAACAGTCGCAATAACAGGCGATACCCCTCTTTTCATAACATATAGGAACATGTATTATTTATAAATATAATCCTACGAGCAACTCAATCTTTCCGAGACAATCGCATTGCCGCAAGTCGCAAATCTTATTTTATTGTTGTAAGTCACATATCTCGCCGGAGTTATTTCAATCCGCAATATTTTCCCATAATAAGAAGGAATGGAGAATGTATTTCCTTCTTGCGGAACTTTTGCTCCCGGGTCTTTCGAATTAAGTCCCGACAAGTAACTGCTGAACAGTATCGCATTATTCGCCAAGGAACCTGTTCCGTGGTAATATGGCGTTAGGTCTATTGTGGCGAGGGTAAGGCCGGAATTATTTGTTGCTTTTATGAAATATCCCGCAATGCTGAAAGTTCCGCTGTTTTGAATGCTTAGATTAAGTTGATTTGTCGCGCAATCATAAGTGTAATCCGGGATTGATACTGAAACCCCGTCAGGGCATTGCAGTGCATCCTGAGGAACATAAGATTTCATCCAGGTGTAGACTCCAACGCTGATAGCCACGACGATCGCCACTAAAAGTATGTATCCGATTATTACGCTGACCCCTCTTTTATTTCGGGATTCTCCTCTGTCCCGATTTCTCCGGTTAACTTGATATGACATAGTTCTGGCCTCCGGCGAGTGAGGAAATTACAAAGTAAAAATTTTCGCCTTCTTTTATTGTAAAATTATAATCTGTTTCGTTAACTTTTATATCTATGCTATTTCCGGTCGGAGAAATTGAATCTTGCCTGTATGTGCTCTTCGGAGATATTCCGGTTACCTGCGAGCCATCTAAATAAACATTTTCCTGATTTGTCTGATATGCAATGAAAATCATTCCGCTTACTGTTCCCAAAAGGAAATACAAATTGCTTTCTGGAGTTTCGTTTATGTAATATTCAGACAAGTTAACAAGTTTGTCTTCGATTTGCGAGCTTGTCTCCGCATTGTTGGTTCCGTAATCTATGATTGCCGACGCTTCCGTTCTTATCTCGTTTTTAACGCTGTAAATATGGGGATTCTGCACGTAAGAGACCTTGTTCGAAATCAGAATAAATCCTCCAAAGATTACAAGAACCACCACCGCGGCGATAAGGTAAAACTGTCCTCTTTTATTCATTAATCAAAAAGCCAAGAGAGGTTTATTAATTTTTTCTGATGCGCTTTTGAACTTCGTTAACCAATGAATTGACATCTTCATTGCCGACGGCCAAAACATAAAATAAATTTTCTCCTCTTATTACCAGAGTTCTTGCTCCGCTGCTCGCAGGCATGAAAGTATAGATGTTCGGCCTGTTTGAAGGATCTGCGGGATTTCTCAAGAATCTTGCTAACTCTATGGAAGATCTTGCAGCCAAACTCACATCTGGCCCGATTTTATAATCAAGATACGATTGCGCCTCTACAAAAGATAGCTCTCTGATTTCCCGTATCTCGGAGAATAAGATTTTTACAGGATAAAATGCAACTTTCCCTCCGAAAATTCCAACCAGCAATGAAAGTCCAAAAATCCCAATGCAAATAAATCCCACCAGATTGCTTCCGGATTTCAGGAAAAAGAATCCAATAATTCCCGCAACAAAACCGACAAGTACGATAATTCCTGCCTTGCCTTTTTTGAATTTGATGTTTATCAATAGCCCGTCTTCTTCCACTGAACACGTCGGAAGTTGGTCGCGGGCAAACTTCCCTGCCCTGGAAAAGAATTTCATTAAGAATCTTCTTAGCACAATAAAATAAACGGCGTAAATTGCAAGAAGAGTATAAAACTGGGGGGTGAATGTTGCGCCTTTTTTCAGGAGAGGCACAAAAATATAAATTGCCAACCCGGTAAATGCAAGGAACAATGCGATAAGGATTATTGAATCGACGATAGATTTGTATTTGCCATAAGAGGCGAATATGGAAGCCGACCTTGAAACTATCCCTTTTTCTCGATCGTCTTGCATATTTTCTTCTTTGATTCTGAAGCTTTGCTTAATCCAATAAACCACCCCTTCCATTACAAATATCAAGAAAAGGGCAACTCCTGCCCAGACGAGAACGGATTTGGTTACAATGCCTGAAGGATCAAGCGAGGCCAACAGTGTGAAGGCCATAAAAAAGACGACCCCCATAAGGACAGAAAATCCTCCGAGAACCTGCGCTGTTTTTATACCGGACTTCATCCACTAATGTAATCTAGATAGTTTATTAATTTTTAGAATTACGCCGAAACATTAACCGATGAAACAGAACTTCCGATGACATTAGTCCCGACAACAAATGCAACACCCAAAATTATCAACAAGAAAGTTAATGCCAATGCAACTATGCTCAAAACCAGTCCGGCGATTGCGAGACCTCGCTTTTTGGATCTCATCCCTAGGGCAGAAAAGACTATCCCCGGCACAGCAACGAATTGAAGATAAGGAATGAATGCAACAAGCCCCAAAACAAAACCCGCGATTGCAAAACCGTCCTTGCCTTTTTTATCCATAAGTGGATTATTATTCTAATATTTATAAAATTATTGTAGTAGAAATAAGAAATTTTAAATAATCTCTTTTGAAGATTTGTTAATGAAGGGACTTAAGGTATATTTGAGAGGCTCGGGATTAAGGAAAGCCGGCGATGGCATCTTAGCTATTCGCGATGAATCGCCAGAAGTTAAGAAAGGAGAACATTATACTATTGAAGAAATTGTAGATGGTGAGGGAATGTGCGGCAGAAATCTTCTGATAAAATTGAAAGGAGTGGAAGGCCTTTACACTCGTAAGACTTTCAGGGGTTATAATAGCAAGAATCAATCTAATTAAAAGTGTAGACCCGAAGGGTTGCTCGAAACTACGCAGGAAATTTGCTCCGCTCTTTCTCGGTTCTGCGACCTGCCAAGCACCTCGTCAAATGTTTAGGGCTGCTCCGATCAAGGCCTGACCCGTTTCGCATCTGCAAGATCGAGACAGACAAAACGTCAACGTCCAAACAGAGGTCTCCGGTTTCGCTTCTCACTCCCCTCCTTGCAGCCTGCCATGAAGTCCGTTTGCAAACGGCGGAGGACTATCCCGCCGGCCTGGTCTACGAAAATACGAGAAAATCTGGGTTTTTTAATCTTATGTATGGGTTATTCACCCGACATAATTCTTCCACAAAACCAAATCTATATTCCAGTCCCTCAAAAACAAAGTGTCTTCGGCTCTCATCCAAACGTAAGCCAATATAATATGCTTTTTGTGTCTGTTTCCTTTTCGACTTTCACTATAACTTTCTATTTCCTTAAGACCCTGATGTATTGATATAAGTGAAATAAATCCCCGTCCAATTATATCTTATAAGGTTCTGCGCTTCGGTGAGTTTCATCTGCCCGGAACAGACTTGGTGGTGAAGATAATTCTCGACAAGGTCTTTTTGAGGATAGCCCGGAAACGGGTATTTGTATTCTATCTGCAGGTTTTTTATGCTGTTGCTTCCGCCAAGCTCAAGCGAAACAATGTGGTCCAGTTCCACGCTCCCGGCCGGCTGCGGAAAAGACACACCGTTCATTTTGTAAACTTCTTCCTTAAGCTGAAGCGGAACGTTTCTCACGCTGGCGCTGTAGCCTTTCGCGCACACGACTTTAGGATCCGTCGTCAAAATAGTCCCGTCTCCCAAGTTCGCAACTCCGACAAATTTTGTAAGCGCGCCGTCAAGAAAATTATAATCTGCTACAAAAAGCAGAAGAACCAAGACCAAAAAAATTATCCAAATCAACCTGTTTTTCTTGCCGCTTTTCCCCATTTTCTTCATTTGGAAAGAAGATAAATAAATTTTTTGTTATAATGCATCTTATCCACTTTGCGCGGGAAAACAATATTCCCCATTCCTAAATTTTACGCCATATCTCCTGCACAGATTATGAAAATAATCGGACACTTTTGGATCCTTTTCCGTGCTTATCTCGGTTAGGATTTTTTCAACTCTCGAAAAAGGAAAGTTTAACCTCCATGAAAATAATTCATCAAGAGATTTTATTTTCTTATCTGTGTCTGATTCTTCTTTCATAAAAATCCCTTCGCAAAATTATTTTTTAAAAATTGTTGTTCTTCTATAACTAATTATCATTATAGAAAACTGCAGGGGGCAGGGATCGGCTTCGCGAACAAGTCGCTCGCTGCTTTCGGTCGCGCTTCGTTTGCTGCGAAATCAAACCACCGGTTCGAACCTAATTGTTTTTATAAGCAATGCAGGGGACAGGGTTCGAACCTGCGCAAGCACTAAGCTACTGCCTCTTAAGGGCAGCCCGTTTGACCACTCCGGCACCCCCGCATCTGCTGGTGGTGCCGCTCCTAAAAGGAAAGTTTGATAAAGAAAACCATTGGTTGTCTTTATTCCGGCACCCCGTATCTTACACTTTTCCCACACTGATTAGATTTAAAAAAGTTCTTGTGCTCTTATTGAAATGCCTCAAAAGATTCCTAAAAAAGAATTGGTAGCCAAAATCATTTTCAAGGCTCTTGAAGATAAAAAACTGAAACTAAAACAAGAAGATATTCTTAATAAAATAGAAATCCCGCCTTCTCCTGAAATGGGCGATTTCGCTTTCCCCTGCTTTTTCCTTTCTCAAATTCTTAAGCAAAACCCAAACCAAATTGCGATAGATATTAGAACAAGAATAGGAACTCAAAAAACTTTCTCAGACATCCAAACCAGCGGGTCTTACATAAATTTCTTTGTCGACCGGCAGGAGATGGCAATGGAGATTATCTCAAGAGTTTTGAAAGAAAAAGAAAACTTCGGAAGTTCTGAAATTGGAAAAGGCAAAACCATTGTCGTTGAATTTTCATCCCCCAACATCGCGAAGCCTTTTGGAATAGGGCATTTAAGGTCGACGATTATAGGAAATTCTCTTGCGAAGATTTCTGAATTTGAAGGTTTCAAGACTGTAAAGATGAATTATCTCGGTGATTGGGGAACCCAGTTCGGAAAACTCATAACAGGTTTCAAACATTTTGGCGACGAGAAAAAACTTCAGAAAGATCCGATAAAACATCTTCTTGAACTTTATGTGAAAGTTAACGCTTCCGAGGACCTTGCGGAAGAATCGAGAAACTGGTTCAGCAAACTTGAGCAGGGCGACGGGGAAGCGGCAGAACTTTGGAAAAGATTCAGGGAATTGAGCCTTGCCGAATTCGAAAAGATTTACGGTGAACTTGGAATTCGTTTTGACGTTTTTTCGGGAGAATCAATGTACAACGAAGAGATGAAGTCTGTGGTGAAAAAATTAGCCGACAAAAAGTTGCTTAAGGAGAATCAAGGCGCGGAAATAGTGGACCTTGAAAAATACAACCTTGGCGTGGCGCTCATTAAAAAAACCGACGGCTCCACACTTTATATCACGCGAGACTTGGCCGCCGCAATTTCCCGGAAAGAAAAATACAAATTCGACCGCATGATTTACGAAGTCGGACAGGAACAAAAGCTCCATTTCATGCAGGTCTTCAAAATCCTAGAATTGCTTGGATATGGTTGGGCGAAAAATTGCGTTCATGTCGAGCACGGATTGTATCTGGGAAAGGACGGAAAGAAATTTTCCACAAGGAAAGGCAAAACAGTTTTCATGGAAGACATAATTTCCGACACGAAAAAATTGGCCGGAAAAGAGCTGAAAAAAAGAAATCCAAGAATCTCCAAATCAGAACTTGAGGAAAAATCAATGAAAATCGCAATCGCTTCGATATTTTACGGCGACCTGAAAAACAACAGAAAAAGCGATATGGTTTTCGATTTGACGAAATTCACTTCTTTCGAAGGCGACACCGGACCTTACCTGCTCTACAGTTACGCCCGCGCAAACTCAATTCTGAAAAAAACTCTGAAAAAAGAATCCTCTGTCTCAAAAACAAAACTCGAAGAAAAGGAAATTGTGCTCGTAAAAAAACTTTCAGAATTCTCCCCGGTCGTTTCAAAGTCTTACGAGACCCTCAACCCCGCAAACATCGCTAATTACGCTTACCAACTTTCACAGGTTTTCAATGAGTTCTATCATGCATGCCCCGTCGTGAAATCAAAAAATGAACCTTTCAGGCTGGCTCTTGTAAAGTCTTTTATGCAGGTCTTGAAAAATTCCTTGAATCTTTTGGGAATCGAAACCTTGGAAGAAATGTAGAAAACTTATTAAACTAAAATATATTTTTCAGTACAGAAAAGGAGGTTGCACTATGCCAAGAAGAAAAGTATCAAGACGGGAATCTTCGAGGAAAAAATCAAGAGGCTGGCTCACATTCCTTGAATGGCTTTCCACGATTGCAGTATTTTTATCTGTTGGATTGGCTATGATCGGAGGAACTTTCAGTTTGCCTTACTGGTTGGGTGGAAGTATCACCGCGGTAATCGTAGGCTGGATCATAGTATTAGCGGTCTTATCGGAAATTCTCATAGAGATTTTCAGAAAATAAATCCTGTTTTAATTTTATTTTTTTATTAAAATTAATTATTGACTTTAAGCGAAGCTCCGGCCTTAACGTTTTCAGAAGCAAGCTTCGCGGCGGCTCTGGCTCTTTTTTCCCGGGTTTCTTTTTGTTTCCCTCTCAAAATCCATCGGTAATAAGTCCTTTTCATTGTGGGCGAAAACTTTTCAAAATTTTCTTTCGCTTTTCTGTTTTTTGAAAGTTCTTTTTTAAGTTCTTCCGGCATGTCCGGATTTTCCGGCAGCCCGAAATCGTGCGGCTTTTTCTTTTTCCCTTCTTCAAGCGCTTTCAATCCGGAGGGTTTCATTTTTCCTTCTTTTATCAGCTCTTCGCCGTATCTTAATGTGTTATAACTCCACTTGGAATTTTTGTTCCTCTTTGCAAAAAATCTGACAAACCTGTTTTCATCCAGCCTTTTCAATGTCGTATCAATCCATCCGTGAGAAATAGCTTCCAGCATAAGTTCGTGATGGCTCGGAGATTTTTTGCCTGTATGCTTTTTATGAACTATGACTCCAACTTTCTTTTCCTTATCGTGGTTCTTTGCGAGCCATTTGCTGAAATCGCCATATTTGAAAACTTCAATGAATTTTGGATCTTCTAGTTTTTCAGAATTTTCCATAGAATAAGATTAAACTTTCTTCATCTCTTTATGTGAAATAATTTATTTTGAGCATCGATGAAATGAAACCTACTTCACAGGTTTCATCTCTTTCCACGCCAATTCGAAAAATTGTTCAAGCGCCTGCGCAAAAAACTCTGTGTTGATCCAGACGCCGACATCGTAGCTTGGGTGGAACTTCTCATCATCGAGAAGCATGAACATGATTTGGTTTGCGTCTATTATGACAAACCTCGCCCTTATTCCTTGCAAATCCTTCACCTCTGCAACTTTCTTGAAATCTTTTGCTACATCGATATTGTTGCTGTCGATTGGAGCCGCAACGCGAACAGAAATTCCGCGCTTCTTCGCCTTTTCCAGACTTGGCATCAATGCTTCCATCTTTCTGCTCAATCCGTCACCGGTTGTTACAATTACAATGCTTTTTTCAGCGCCGCGAACCATCATGTCTATATGATTGTAAAGATTTTCTCTTCCTCTCAAGCTTCCTGAAAGTTCAGAAGGCTCGACAAACTTTACGCCTTTAACGAATAGACTGCTTAACTCTCCGAGAACTTCGTCATCTTTCAGTTTCTCAAGTCTTTGCAATCTCTCTTTTGTGTAAGTTGACAAATTTCTTTTCACTCTTTCTACAACTTCCTCGGGCTTAATAGCGACAAACTTTATCGGCTTGCCGAGCTTCATGACAATGAAACCTTTCTTTTCAAGGCTTTCTAAAATGTCGTAAGTCCTTGATCTTGGAACACCAGAAATATTGCTCAATTCTCCTGCGGTTGAAGTCCCCCTCGACAACAAAGCAGTCCAGACTTTGACCTCGTAAAGATTTAAATCGAAAATCTTTCGCAAGCGGCTGAGGAATTCGTCTTTTACTATCATGTTTTTATCTATGTGTTTTTCTTTTTAAAGATTGTTATATTGAAGGGGTGAATATATTGGATTACCTAACAGTAGTTATTTTACGACAATCGCCAATTCCCCTCTTTTGTCTTTCACTTTAAATTCAATTTTGTTTTTAAACTTTTCTTTACTCTCCGGTAATATCTCCAGCGCCTCCGAATTCGTTCTTTCTCTTATAATGTCTCTCTGGCTTTCCAGAATCTTTCCGAAATTCTTGTCTGTAATTATGTAAGTTTTCACTTTGTCGTTCTTGTTCAGCCCAAGCTTCTTCCTGAACGCCTGGATCTGCCTCGACAATTCGCGGGCGTAACCTTCTGCTTCAAGTTCAGGCGTCAACTTGGTGTCAAGTTCAACCTTGAACTTCTCGCCCTCTTTCAATTTTTTCAGGGTGACTTTCTTTACATTAACCTCATCCGCAATCAACCCAAGATATTCCTTGCCAAGTCGCTCGCCAAATATCTTTAATTCTGCCAGCGGCTGTTTCAACGCCAAACCCGCAACATCTCTTTCTTTCAAAGCCAAAGAAACAATCTCTCTTGCATTGCCCATTTCTTTCAAAACTTTATCATTGATTTGCTTCTTGTCTGCTTTCGGCCAATCTTCAAGATGCACAGATTTCTTGTTTCCATTGAGGGTTTGATATATTTTCTCGGCAACGAATGGCATAATCGGCGCAATCGCTTTTGACATTTCATTTAGCACATGCCTTAATGTCCTGCTTGCAGCCTTGTCTCCTGTATTGAACCGGTCTCTGGAAGCCCTCACGTACCACGTAGAAAGGTCGTCCACGAAATTTCTTATTTCTGAAGACGCTTTCATTGTATTATAATTCTTTAGATTCTTTTCAACTTCGCCCAGCATGAGATTTAATTTTGAAACAATCCACTTGTCTAAAACGTTATCCGACTCAGAATATTTCTCATCTCCTTTTATCCTTGAGACAGAATAGAAATTGTTCACATTGTGGAGCAGCATGACAACTTTTCTGTAGCAATCTTCGACTCCTTCGTCTGCAAAATTGAGGTTGTCCGCATTCATAACCTGGTTTGCCATGAGATAGAATCTAAGCGCATCGACACCATATTTCTTTATCAGGATCTCAGGATCTGTGAAATTCCCCTTGCTTTTGCTCATCTTCTGCCCGTCTTTTGCAAGCACGGTTCCTGTGACGACGACATTCTCGAATGGGATGTCGTCGAAGATTATCGCGGACAGGACAATCATGTAATAAAACCACGCCCTTACTTGCGCAATGTACTCTGCCACAAATTGCGCCGGGAAATTGTCTTCAAAATATTCTTTATTTTCAAACGGATAATGGAACTGCGCAAAAGGCATCGCCCCTGACTCAAACCAGCAGTCCAAAACTTCAGGAATCCTTGTGTATTCCTCGCCGTCAATTTCCAGTTTCACTTCATCAAGATAATCTTTGTGCAGGTCAATGTTTCCCTTAGGCAGGCGCTTCGCGCATTTTTTCAATTCTTCAATTGAACCGATGACTTTTATTTTTCCTGATTTGGATTTCCAGATTGGAATCGCGCTTGCCCAATATCTGTTTCTCGTGATGTTCCAGTCCGGCGCGGTTTCAATCGTGTATTTTACCCGGCCTTCTTTTAAAAATTCCGGATGCCACTTTAATTTTTTGTTAAGTTCCAGGAGTCGCGGTTTTATTTTTTGAATGTTCACAAACCATGCCGGCAGCGCCCGGTACATCAGTTTTGTATCGCACCGATAACAGAACGGATATTCGTGTTCTATCTTCTTTGAGAAAATCGCCTTGCCGGCTTTTTTCAGGTCTATGACAATTTGCTCGTTTATGTCGTGAACATACTTGCCCGCATAATCTTTTACTTCTTTTGTAAAATGGCCTTTTTCATCAACGGGCTGGACCACCGGTATGCCGTATTTCCTGCAGACTGCATTGTCGTCTTCTCCGAATGCGGGCGCGGTGTGAACGATGCCCGTTCCTTCATCTTCAGTCACGAAATCGCCGGGCAAAAATCTAAAAGCATTTTTAGTATTTTTGAAATAAGGATATAATGGCTCGTATTTTTTTCCTTCAAGTTCGTTACCCTTTACAACTTTCTTTATTTCATAATCCTCATCAGATTTGTAAAAATCTTTTATCCGGCTTTTTGCAAGCAGGTAGGTTTTTTTGTCACTTTTGTCCTCGATAAAAGCGTAATCAATTTTAGGATTTACCGTCAGCGCCAGATTTGACGGCAGCGTCCACGGGGTTGTCGTCCAGGAAAGCGCATAAGTGTTTTTCTCATCAAGCAGCCTGAACTTGACTACAACTGACAGGTCTTTGATTGTCTTGTACGAATTATCCATCGCAATTTCCGATTTTGCCAACGGCGTCGAGCACCGCGGACAGTACATCAAAATCTTTTCGCCTTCGTACAAATAACCTTTGTCATACAATTTCTTGAAAGCCCACCAAACCGATTCAATGTAGCTTGTGTCCATGGTTTTGTAGCCATTCTTGAAATCCACCCATCTCCCGATCCGTTCTATTAGTTTTTCCCATTCTTTTGTGTATTGCAACACCTTGCTTCTGCAGAAATCATTGAACTTTTTAACTCCCATTTTCTCTATCTCGTCTTTGGAATTTATGTTAAGCTCTTTCTCTGCGAGCGTTTCTATCGGAAGTCCGTGGCAGTCCCAGCCCCAGACTCTTTTAACGTATCTGCCCTGCATCGTCCAAAATCTGCCGAACAAATCCT
>CAYREP010000014.1:0-11435 GCA_964423375.1 Candidatus Woesearchaeota archaeon
CGCGCTCACGCCGGAAACCATTACTGCGAGGAGCAAAATGCCCAATGCAAAAGTTCCGAAGGTTTTTGAATTTGAATTCATCGTAATTTGAAAGGGGTTACTGCCCTTAAAAAGATTTCTGTTGTGGATAATATACAATAAATGATTAATATCCGCAGAAAAATAAAATCAAGCTTAACTGCATTATACTAATAGGAAAAAGAAATTAATATTCTTCAAATTTGGATTTCTTCGGCTCTTCAGCTACGTCCGATTCGCGGTCGACTTTTGCGAACGAAGGCGTTGCAATTACAATGTTTTCCCTGAAGCCGACTATGCTTCCTTCAAGCGCGTCAACCGTTTTCTTAATCTTCGAGATGACTCTCTTGAGTTCGATAGGATCTTTCTGGCGAAGAATCTTTGTTTCTATGACCGCGATAGTGTAACCTTCCCTCAAAGCGTTGAGGACCTTGTTCACATCGTCGTAGTTTTTCAAAACGAAAAGCTTTACGGCAACCTTGTGCTCTTCTTTTCCCTGATTAAGATCTATTTCAAGATAATCTTCATCTGATTCTTTTGCGGAGTTTCCCGAGAGCGATTTGCGGAATTTGTCGAATACCATGATATGATGACATGGCCCGAATTTATAAATATTTCGCAACTATTTTGCGGAATTTGCAGACTTGGAAATTTTTTTCCGCAGTTCTTCCAAACGTTGGGAAATCGAATCTTCCTGTTTTTCTATGGACTTCATCCTTAGCTCAAGAAGTTTTTCCTTGTTGGAAAGTTCTTCCTTTACGGGACCGCTTTCTTTTTTTATCAGAAGGTCTCCAATGAGCTTGAAAACGTCGCCAGATTTTTCTATTTCTCTGGCCGCGGATTGCGTTTCGGAAAGTTCCATCTGGAACGCCTGTTTTTGCAAAAGCAGATTGTGCAAATTTTGGTCGAGCATCTGCATTTCCTGAATCTCTTCGTTGTTTTCCATATTATTCATCCATTAAATCGAAAGCGGCAACAGCACCTTCGACCGATTTTAATTTTTCGATCGGATCCGCACTTTTATAAAGGGCTTCGGCAGCAACACCAAGAGCGGCAGCGCCATCGAGAAAATAATCATCGGGCCCTTTTACATAAATTCCATCGCAATAAACAGTTTGCCCGCATTCAGGGATATCTTTTGGATCTATATGCATCTTAAATCGCCTTAATCTTTTTTATTACGGTTCTTGGCTTGTAGAATATCTTGCTGCCGCACTTCGGGCAGACGAATCTCTTTTCGAGATCCGTGTTCTTTATAGCTTTTCCGCATTTGAAGCATTTGTAGGTTGCCATATTATTGATTGTGTTTTTTGTTTATAAAATTTGGGTTTAGTTCTCGAGGTAATAAACATCCGACGCAAATTTCTTGCCGCACTTGTCACATTCCCAGATTCCCTTGGATAATCTTTTCACTCCCGATTTTCCACAGTAAGGGCACTTCTGCTTTACTCGCTGTTTGGATTCTACCGCAGATAACTTGCTCCTGACTCTTCGTCCATATCTTGCGCCGAATCTTCCGGATGCTTTCGCTTTTTTTGTTTTAGTGGCCATGTATTAATAGGTATAAATTTGGTTTTTAAAACTTCTTGTCTGATTTTTCAATGGGGATACCCGGATTTGAACCGGGGTCGTGAGGTCCCAAACCTCAAAGGCTACCAGGCTACCCCATATCCCCTTGAATTATAAAGACAACCAAGGTTTTCTTTATCAAACTTTCCTTTTAATTTGGAGAAATTTAAAAGGCTTTACTTTTTCTTTGCGGCCGGCTTGGCTGCTGCGGGGGCGGCAGTTTTGGTTGCAGCTTTTGCGACATTAGCTTCTGCGGCCGCTTTGGCGGCCTCTTCCTGCTTAGCAATCTTGTCCTGACCGCTCTTCAAGTCAGAGAAATATTTTTCAAGTTCGACAAGTTTTTCCGGCGATGCGACTGTTTTTTCAGAATCGATTTCTTTGTCGTATTTCCCCTCGTCAATTTCCTGCTGTACCTCCATCGGAGATTTGCTCTCGACCAGGATACCAAGGCTGACACAAGTGCCGACCACGGATTTTACAGCTGCTTTAAACGTTCTCGCGAGCAAATCAGGATGCTTTTCTTTCGCAATTGAGATTATCTGTTCGATGGATAAGTTTCCGACTTTGACTTTTGAAGCCGCGCCGGACCCTTTTTCCGCCTTTACTTCTTTTTTCAAAAGCTCCGAAGCCGCAGGCGAAGAGACGTGGACGGTTATCGCTTTTGTGTCCATGTCGATTTCGACAGTAACCGGAACTTTCATGCCGGCGAATTTCTTCGTCGCTTCGTTTACTTTTGTTATAACCTGATTTACATTAACTCCGGCGGGACCAAGCTTCTGGCTAAGAGCCGGACCCGGCTTCATTGCCCCCGCTTCAACGAGTAATTTAATATCCATCCGTTTCTTCCTCCTGTTCGTCTCTGCTTATTGCTCTGACGTTGTCGATCTTGATTGTGACCGGCAACTGAACCAAGGCGCCAAGCAGGCTGACTACGACATCTCCTTTCTGCTCATCAACTCTTAAAACTTTCGCTTTTTCTTTCTTGAAAGGTTCGGATATTATTTCAACGATGTCACCTTCCTTGATTGTTACAGGCGCTGCAGCTGTTTCAACCATGTTTTTTATTTCATCATAGCTCAGGGTCTTGCCGATTATTCCCTTGACGTACGGAAGATTGTAAACAGCTTCTTCCGCAGATTCGCGGTCTTCGGCCTCGAGAAGGATATATCCTCGAAGGCCATGAGGTTTCAGAATAGAGTCTATGTTTAGGTTCTTGCTGTTAACCTTGTCAGTAATCAAGTCAACCGCGCTTTCTTCCTTGTTCGTTGTTACTTTTATTACAAATATCATTTTTCATTTAGCTCCGTCTAAGCAATAATCCAAAGAAGGAGATAATATTATTTAAAATTTGGGTTTATAAAATTTTAGTTTTGGATTTATTCTTGAGAAAGTGAGATTAATAAAAGAAAGTGGGACTTGATTCGGTGAAATGATTTATTGTAGGTATTCTTTGCACATCAAGCCCGTTGGAATTCATGATATAGGGCTCATTATGCCCGCCTCTATTTGAGATGAACAGAATTTTATTTCCATTCTTGGACCAAGAAGGTTGTGCGTCAAGAGCAGAATTTCGTGTAAGGTTAACAGGATTAGAACCATTAGCATTTGCCTTATAAATTTCTAAATTTCCGTCCTTGCGAGATTCATAGACAATTTGGGTCCCATCCGGAGACCACGAAGCATTTCCTTCCTGCCCTCCCGAAAACACAAGATGCTGATTAGAAACAGTGTGTCCGTTAAGGTCGCCCATGTACAACCCCCAATCCCCCTTTCCATCTATGGCAGAATAAGCTATTTTGCTGCCGTCAGGAGATATGCTTGGTTTTTGACTGATAAGAGGAAGGTTCAATTGATTTTTATTTGAACCGTCGGAGTTCATTTCCCATATTCCATTAAACCCGGAAGAGGAATCATCTCTCCTTGAATAAAATATCTTACCGTCGGGAGACCATCTAAATAATGAATCTGTCCCGGTCATTTTTGTAATGTCCTTCATATCAGTTCCGTCAGCATTCATCGTATAAATATCTAAACCATAGGAACCATTTGGATAGACAAAAGCTATCTTTTTTCCATCGGGAGACTCTCGGGGCTGAAAATTTCCAAACGAAGTATGAAAAGAAGTTAGAGGGCGTCTGTCCGATCCATCAGAATTGATTAAATAGATTTGCGGGTAATCTGAATCCTTGACTATAGAATCATTTCCTGATGCAACTAATATTTTATAACCTGCAAGCTTAGATGTTCCTCCGTTATCACCACCGTCGTTGTTGCCGGAATTCTTTTTTATTGTTTTAAGCAAAGTCTCATAGATTGAAATCTGTCGATGATAGTCTGCAAGTGTTCTTCCAAGCAACTGGACATCTGCTCCAAGAGTTGCCTCTAGACCGCCATAGATATTCACTGAATTGGAATTTGAAGCAAGCCTTGCATAAATGTCGGGTCCGAAATAAAATCCTGCGGCCCCGTAAAGAAGAAATTTCGCGTCGGCTCCGGCGAAAGCTTTCATGTCAACCAAATTAGTGCTTGGAGGAAAAAACTCAAAAGCCCTTGTGGATGATTCTATGGGGCTCCATGATTTTCCATCGTAAGACATTCCAACTTTCAAGTAAGCATTCTGTTTTATCTCCGCACCAGACTGGACAGAGAGACTTCCGTTCAATCCGATAAATGCGTCCAGTTCCGGCTTTATTATGATAGGAAATGGCGGGACCGTCGGAAGGACTATCCTGATTGGAGGGATTCCATCATAAGTTGCCACGGTATCATTCCATGAAACATTGGGGTTGTTCACATTGGAATTAAGCTTCAAGTCAAGTTTATCCTGACCGCTGCCCTGAATCAAAAAGTCCTGCAGTTTAAAATGTTTGATATCTATTTTCATATGGCCGTCCAGTTTCAAAGAAAATCCTCCATTTGCGACTACTTTATTTTCCAGAGAGGAGTTTTTCCCTTTCTCCTTATAGACAACCAAATTGTTGAAGGGAACGTTAATTTGTGCAGAAACACCTCTTGCGCTTTTGCTGGTGTTTATTGAGAAATCTGTTTCATAACTTATATTTTTAACCGCCTCTTCTATTGTCGCAGAAGTTGTGTGGACTACATTACCTGAAACTGAAGTTACCTTAACTAATTTCCCATATTCTGCTTGCTTGCAGGAGTCTATGTCCAAGATATCTCCTGGAGAATAATCTACTTTTTGAGAAAAAGTTATGCTATCCGGTCCGATGGAATTTATGCCTGCAAGTTCATCCAGAGTAATAACATGCGTCGTATCGGGAAGAGCAACAGGAGATTTTGGAGGCTCAGGCTTTGAAGTTTTAGGAACATCAAGTTTTGGTTGGGTGGGGTTTCGGCACCCAATGGCGGCTAAGGGAACCAACAAAAGAGGGTAAATAATCGCTTTCTTCCACCATCTCATCCTAAAAACTTCTTGAAAGCAGCACTTTTATAATTTGCCCTTTTTCCGAATATAAAATATCAGAACAAATTAGAAACTATCAGCGAGATGAGGAAGCCTGCCAAACCTAAAACTAGAATGCTTATTGCGGAAATCTTCGCAGTTGCCTGAAATTCTTCTTTGGAAGGCTTCTTCAAAACCTGCCAAACTCGTTTGCATTTTATGTAAAAAGATTTTGTTTTCTGAGGTAAGTCTTTTATCGCCATGGAGAAGATAGATATGAAGAGTTTTTAAGTTTTTTTAGAAAGTTCTTCTATTTCAGATAATACAAATCTTGCGTTAAGAGATACCGTATCATTTCCAGAAAAAGGAATAAAATTTCTTGCGGCCTCTTCAAAATTAGATATCGGAACATAACCTAATCTGTTTTTTGCACTAAATGATTTTCCGTTTACATCAAGATAACATACTTCTATGCCTAACGGGTCCACCAATATATAAAAACCGCTTTCCAGCGAATGTCCTCGATAATCTTTCAAATTTGCCTTTTATTCAACAAACTCAATTCCTAGCTCTTCTTCAATTTCCCTGTGTCTCAGAGAACCTTCAGAATCTCCATGCCCCAAGATTTGCGAGCTTTTCACGCCGGTGACTATGAGCAAAACGCGGATAGCCTTGTCCATGTCGTCAGAGATTTGCGCGCCCCATATCATCTTTGCTTCAGGGTTCAGCTTGTCCCCGATTGTGGAGATTATTGTCTTGCATTCATCAAGGCTCATGTTGGGGCCGCCGACAATGTTGACCAGAGCGCCGGTTGCGTTTGAAATGTCAACATCCAGCAACGGATTCTTTATAGCTTTCTCGACAGCTTCAATCGACCGCTTTCCGGAATCGGCTTCGCCCAAACCGATAAGAGAAACTCCGCCGTTCACCATCACCGCCTTGATGTCCGCGAAGTCCAGATTAACCAAACCCGAGGTCGTGACAAGTTCAGTTACTCCCTTTACTGCGTTTGTTAAAATTTCATCGGCAATTTTGAAGGCGGTATGCAAAGGTAACTCGGGAGCGAGTTCCAAAAGCTTGTCGTTTGGGATTATAATAAGTGTGTCGACAACAGCCTCCATTCTTTCAAGACCGTTCATCGCGTTTTCTATTCTTTTGGCTCCTTCAATTGTGAAAGGCAAAGTCACCACGCCAATCGTTAAGGCGCCTTGCTTTTTTGCAAGACCTGCAATCACCGGGGCCGCGCCTGTTCCGGTGCCTCCTCCCAGGCCGCATGTTATGAATATCATATCAGAGCCGGCAATTTTTTTCTTGATTTCTGATTCTGATTCTTTCGCAGATTCTTCGCCGATGCGGGGATTGCTTCCTGCTCCGAGTCCAGACGTCAATTCTTTTCCGATAAGAATTTTCTGGTCCGCATTCGTGTAAAGGAGATCTTGAGCATCAGTATTAACCGCAATTAGCTCTCCTCCGCGAATGCCGATTTCCTTCATCCTGTTAAGGGAATTATTTCCGCCTCCCCCGACACCAATAACTTTTATCTTAGCCGTTTGTTTTTTTATCAATTCTTCCAGCTCGCGATCAATATCTCTCACCGACCTTTCATTGTTATAGATATCTTCCATACCGTCAATAACCATCTTCTCTTTATAAGAATTATTGTTATGGTTTTTCCAATCCAATAAAAAGCCTTAAATAAGAAAATGTTGCTAAAATAATATGGCGAAAGAATTGAAAAAAATTTGCATTCTGTCCGGCCCGAGCAAGAGAGTAGACCTTTCAAGGGCACAGACCGGCATAAACTATCATAACTCCTTGGAGGCCAAAGTTCCGTTCAGGATACTTGGGGCGGGCCCTGATTTGGGAAAAGCCTTGGAGATCTTTGGATTTCTTAAAAGAGGAGAAATAGGCAATGAAGAATATTTTGAAAGAATGGACGGATTAGACCATCATCTAAGTTTGTATAGATTTTTGGCAGAAACCGGTGAAACGGTGGAAACTATTACAAATTCAGTTACCTTGGCGCAAAATGTTCTTTACGGATTCGAAGGAGAAACTGAAGGAAAGTATGCAATTGTGACCGAACCTTGGCATTATGGTAAATTTGAATGGGTGGGAAGAGCTTTGAAACGAAAGGGCAAAATCTCTCCCGAGCTGGAATTTTTCAATGTTCCTTCTCCAGACACCGGATATTATACCGCCGTCCAAAAAATGGCATCAATCATGAAAACCCTGCTGGAACTTGCTAAGATTTAGGAAGATTATTCTTTTTTATCTTCGTCAGGTTTTTCAGTCTCGGGACTTTTTTCGGACATTTCCTTGATTTCAAGTTCCAAATCAAGAAGTTCCTTGAACTTGTCTTTAAAGGCGAGCGCAAATTGCGAAAGTTGTTTGGGAAGTTCCAGGACCAGTTTATTGTCTTTTATTTCGAACGGAAAATCGTTTCGGAAGAGGAATTTTATCAGAGCCTTAGATTTTTCATTTAAATCCGAGACTTTTCTCAATACTTTTACGGTGTAAACAACTTCTTTTCCCGCGACAGGATTGTTGAAATCCACAATCACACGACCGCTGGAAGACGCAAGGACTTTTCCGATTCTGCCGTCGAAGTTAAACAGGAAGCCGGGAACCGGATTTATGCTTTGGTCCTTGAACAATTTCAGAGGAATTCTTTGTATTAATTTTGGGTCTCGCTTTCCAAATGATTTTTCCGGAGAAAGCGGAATTTCATAAGTTGCGGCAGTTTCAGGCTTGCCCACAAGAAAATCTTCAATCGCAGGCATGAACATACCTTCGCCCAATGCAAAAGTGAAAGGTTCTGCTTCAACAGGATGGTCGTGGCCTGCATGAAGCTTTTCCAAATCCTCTTTCATGTTGGAATCAAAAATTTCGCCGTCTTTGACTCTGGCAGTGAATTCTATTTCAACAAAGTCTTTTTTCTGAAAAGTCATTCAGAATGGAGTGGATGGAACGTTTTTAAGGTTTTGGTTGAAAGATTTTTATAGAATCAAATCAACATTAATTTATGCATAAAAAAGAGGCGTTAGATTTTCTTTGCATTCCGAATTCAAGCGGGGAAGTTAAGAAGCAAAGGATGCAACGGGCCAAGGAAGAAGAAAAAGCCCGAAAAATAAAAAGGGTCTTGGTTATGAAAGGCAAAGACAGCGAGGAAGACATTTTGATTCTTGGAAAGAAACTTAAAGGGGATGAAAGAATCGGGATCGTGACTTTTCCGCTGCATTTCAAAGAATATCAGGACATAATAAAAAGAGCGAAGCAGCAGGGAAAATTTCCGCATCGAGTCAAGGTTGAAGGAATCTTAACAAACCAAACCGGAAAAGAATTCGTCTACGGGGAGCTTGGACTGGAAGAAGAAAAAATCTTTGAAAAGAAAGTTGATTATGTTAAAAACAGGAAAAATAAATTCCTTGATTTCGCGAAAAGAGTCGTTAAAAAAATTATAGGTTAGATTGTAAAAACTTTTATAAACGCGATTTTGATTTGTATGTTATGGTCTTGAAATTAATCAGCGCAACGGAGGCGAAACCCGGAACAAATATTCTTCTTGAAGGCGTGCCTTACACCGTAAGAAGCATCGACATCAGCAAGACCGGAAAGCACGGCGCGCACAAATGCAAGATTGAAGCTGTTGCGATGATGGGCGACAAGAAAAAAGTCTTCGTCATACCCGGAACGGACAGGCTCGAAGTCCCTCTTGTCAATAAAAGAAAAGGCCAGGTGCTTTCGAAGAGCGACAAGAAAGTCAGCATCATGGACCTGGAGAGTTTCGAATCCTTAGACATTGATTGCCCTGAAGATATTCTTGCAGAGCTTGAAGTTAATTCGAACATAGAATATTGGGACATTGAAGGCGAGTTGATTGTTAAGAGAAAACTATGATTTTTAGTTAAAGAAAGTTATAAAAATATATTTCTTTGAGATCTTTTATGAGTTTAACTCTTCCGGATGTTTTAGAAAATATGAATAATAGCGAAAAGCGAGAAGTCCTCCAAAATTATCTGTATCGGAATTATTGTCAAAATAAGGAGTCGCCCCGTATTTCATTATTTAATGGATCGGATATAATCCTACATGTCGATTCAGGGCTAAATCTTAGAGAGCAGGGATATGAAGTTGCGCTAGGCATAAAAAACTCGGGATTGGGTTTTGCAAGGATTTTGGAACTATCAGGGTTTTCTTATTCTGAAATTGATTACTCATGTTATAAAAGAAAAATGGAAGAACCTATCATAGAGGAAGGGTATTTTTCCAGATTAACCGGAAAAAGGGTCCTAGCAGTAGATATGGATATTGTTACCGGAAACACCTTTGATAGGGTAGCCGCATATTTAACAGGCAGGGGAATAAATCTTGGGGGGATTTATGTGGGATTTCCCGAACATTATGTCTCCGAATTTTCAGAATCTAGAATAAATGAACTGGATCTTCGAAAAATAAGGGGAAGAAAAACACCTCCTGCAAAAGAGTTCGAACAAAATGGGCTTCCAATATTTTCATATACTAATCCAGAATTTTTAGTTGACGCGACCAGAAGAGTTTTTGAATATTTTCAGGTTAGAGATGACAAAATAAAAAGATATCTTGATTCTATGGAACAGAAACGCCAAGAGCAATTAGAAGCATTGGAACAATGGAGAAATGAATCTAGAAATTTCAAATAAGGAAACTTTAAAAATCAATTTCTTTTAACATAATCATGGCAAAAATAGCAGAAGCAATGAACAGGAATTTCAAGAATGTTTTCGTATGTAAAAATTGCAAGACTAAAGTCAGATCAGACCCCCAGAAAATACTGAAAGGCGAAGTTAAATGCAGAAAATGCAACCACAAAGCCTTCAGGCCAATAAAGAGGAAATGATTGATGAGCTTTTTAGTCTATGACTTAGTATTGCTGGGAATATTCGTAATTTTTCTGGGAATTTTTCTTTTCAGAAAAAGGCACAACCTAAAACGTGAAGGATTGCTTCTTTTGTATAAAACAAGTTGGGGAATAAAACTTATTGACCGCGTTGGAGAAAAGCACAGAAAGGCGCTCAATGTTCTAAGTTATGTTTCTGTATCTGTTGGTTACCTGCTTATGGCTGCTGCATTCTACTTAATAGGGAGGGTGGTTTGGATTTATGTTTTCCAGCCTGCGATTGTCAAAGCAGTCCAGATTCCGCCCATAACGCCTTTGATTCCTTACATCGATAAATTGGCGCCAAGTTTGCATTTGCCGAGTTTCTATTTCACCTACTGGATAATAATTATTGCGGTCGTTGCGATACTTCATGAATTTTCTCACGGGATTTTCGCAGCGAAGGCAAAAGTGAAAATCAAAAGCACGGGTTTCGGATTCTTTCCATTCTTCCTGCCAATCTTTTTGGCCGCATTCGTCGAACCTGACGAGGAGCAAATGCCAAGGAAAAAGATCTTCGACCAGCTGGCGGTTTTGTCTGCGGGAACTTTTGCAAACCTTATAACCGCAATTGTCGCATTCGGGATTCTTGTCGGTTTCTTTGTTTTAACTTTCGCGCCTGCAGGAGTAAGTTTTGACACTTACCCTTACACTACAATAAATATTTCTTCCATAACCGGAGTCGGAAATGTTTCTCTCGCAAATCCGAATTACGAACAAGTTTTAGGTTCAATGAACGCGACAGGATGGAATGAAGTGGAGACAACTTCCGGAAACTTCTTGCTAACGAAGAGTCTTGCAGAACAGCAAAAGGTTTCGGGTCAATTGATTGCATATTACGACGCGCCGGCAATAAAAGCCAATCTCGAAGGAGTCATATTGTCAATCGACGGACAAAAAGTCGGAAGTTTAGACCAACTTGGGAATGAACTTCACAAATATTCTCCGGGACAAAGCATAAACATAACCGTCCTAGGGAACGAAAGTTCTTACAACAGAACGATCACGCTTGGAGCAAATCCAGGCAATTTATCTGAATCGTGGCTCGGTGTTGCATTCTCCAATGACGCTGGAGGAGTGAGAAAATATTTCGCCGCGCTTTCGCCTCTGAACATCGGAGAAAATACTTATGTTCAAATTGGATCGACAGTTTATGTTTCGAAAATCGGAGATCTTGCAGTTTTCCTTTACAATCTTATTTGGTGGCTTTTCCTGATAGCAGCGAGCGTTGCGGTCCTGAACATGCTGCCGATGGGAATTTTCGACGGAGGGCGATTCTTCTACCTGACGGTTTTGGCGATAACAAAGAAAGAAAAAGTCGCTATGTGGTCTTACCGGATCATGACCTATTTGTTCCTTGCAGTTCTGGCGGTGGTGATGTTCTTCTGGATTTGGTATGTTAAGTAAGAATTAAATTAAAGATTCTAAAGAGACAGAATAAGATTCCGGGATTCGTGCTTTTCTTGAGCGAAGCTCAGAGTAAATAGCCATTGCTTCATTGTATTCTGTCTCTTTAGAAACTTTAAT
>CAYREP010000015.1:0-11409 GCA_964423375.1 Candidatus Woesearchaeota archaeon
GTGGATTCTCATCATATGTTCTTTTTCGCTTTGTGAGAGAGAATTAAAATCCACAACCCCTGATGCAACCTGCGAAAATTTATTCACAGAAATGTCATGAAAATCTTCCATGATTCTCTCTGCACCTTCTCGGTTAAACTCTATTTGTGAAATAGCTTGGTCCCATTCGGTGTCGTTTCGCATCCTAACATGGTCAAGAGCCGATTTTTTCTTTCCATGTTTAAGCTCTTCTGCAGTCATGCCCGGAAGGTACATTGTATCCGCTTCAGTTAATTGAACCTGCCCGGTTTCCTGATTTATGATTGGCATTCGCCATTTTTCGAAAACTTCTTTGCCATTCTCACCTTTCACCGGCCTGTACTCGGGCCCTTGCCATGATACGGAAGAGTGGAAAGTCATCGGGACATTGCCGTTGGGGGCCATCTCATGAGCGCGAAGGACATTTGAAAGCATCTGCCTTTCGGCTTCTTCTCTTGCAAGTTCATTGTAGCCTTGCTGACCGATTCCCGAAGGCTCAACAAGAATTCCGTGTACGGAGATATCAACTCCAGTTAATTTAGAAAGACGGTTTATTTCTTTCAGATGTTGATCCGGGATGGATTCGAAAACATCCGGCTGGATTGTGGAAACTTCGATTTGCTTCGCTCCGGACTGAAGCTTTTGAGAAACGTCCTGAATGATATTTGCTGTTCGGGGATCCGTCGCCATTGCAAATCTTGCAGCAGGAATCCTGTAACCGGTGAAAAGCTCGCCTTTGTTCGGATCCATGGAAGAGTAACCGCCACCGTAAATATCTTCGATATGATAATCACCTGCCATTTATTTTGTAAAAGCAATTTAATTTATAAAGTTATACCGGAAGGGACATTTTCTTTGATAGTTTTCTCAACATTTTCCATCGGATAAGAGTCAACAGAATTATTGGTTTTGTTTGCAGAAGGCAATTCAACATTTCTTCCGGTGAAATTTTCTGAAACAGAACCTGCATTTGCGGAAGACGACTCTCCGGATTTATTTACCGCGCTCCTGTTCGCCAGAGTTTTGTTATAGTTTCCGGAATAATTGCCGGGTTCACCGGAGCAGGACCTTGATTCTGCGGGTCTTCCCGATGAATTTCCGCAAGAATTCAAATCATTGCATATCCTGGTTTGAAATCCGCCGGAAACATTGCAGGCGCTCCAGTCTCCGCAAGACCAATCGGAATTGCATCGCCTTTGTATTTTTTGGATGAACAATTTTGGAACTCCATCGGTTATGCTCAATAATTTTACCACCATATCGGGTTCGCCATCGCCGTCAATGTCAATCTTTTTCTTTTCTCCGACAGTAAGATTCACTTCAATAGGAGTGCTATGGATCAACAGGGTAACTGAATTCTCGCTTACAGAATTCACTTTTAGGATATGCTGCTCCCGGTTCACTGAAAAAGCGACTTCCTTGCCGGGCGCCAAGCTTAAATTTGTTCCCTGATTAAACCGGCTTTGAGAAGCAAAAGCGTTTTGGAGAATGATGAACAAAAGCACGGCAATAAACGCAATCGCCGCACCAGAGATTATAATCACGCTAAGTTTCTTCGACGGCAATTTTGCAACGCCGTTAATATCCATCGCATATTTTATTGCTTCGGAAATGTCCGATCCGGAGTATCCCTGTTCTTCCAATGACTTGCGAATGGATTTTTCGTCAGATCCTCTTTTTATTTCCTCGTTAACCCAATCAACCAGTTCCTTTTCCATATGTTACCCAAAATGAATTATTTTATTAAATTATTGTTGTTGGCTGCTTTCGGAGCCGCGATTTCCGGAAGAGGCATCAGATTTTTCAGAATATGCCCCGGGAGTTTGTTCATTGTATCTGCTTTCATTGTACATGTTCGAGTCATATTTTGATGCCGAATAATCCTTGTCTTTCACGTCTTCTTTTTCAATTATTCTTGGCGCGAAAAACACGGCGCCTTCCAAATTGCCGCCAAAACTTGCAAAACTAAAATTCTCCGATTCCGCAGAATCTCCAAAATCCAAAACACGCGCAAGTTCTCTCTGAAAGCCTACACCTCGGGAATCCTCCTCCAAAGAATTTTCAGGCATTTCTTTTTCAGAATCAGGTTTTTTCTCTTCAGAAGGTTTCAATTCAACTTCCAATTCAGAAATTTTCGAGAGTTCACTTTTTTTCTTTTTAGAAATGTTTTCGCGTTCTTTCTCTTTTTTTCCTGGCTTTTTTTGTGACATAGCATGACGTGAGTTGAGGGCAAACAAATCAGGTAAAACTTGCCATTCCGTGGGCTTTTTTGTAAATGTCAAACAGGCTGAATGCCGTATCTTTAGCGCCTGACGCGGCAGCCGGCCGAAGATATTCTTTCTCTAAACCATTGTCTGAATCCGGAGCCTTGTTCAATTTTTCGACATCTTCGGCTTTGGAAGAGCCGGTTTTTTTCGGAGCTTCTTTTTTGTTATATAATCCAAGAAGCGCGGCAAATGGGTTTGAAGCGTCCTTTGGTTTTTCCGCAGTTTTCTTTTCGGCTTCGTCTTCTTCGCTTAAGAATTCGTCGATGTCTTTTTGCATCTCTTCCAGGCTGCCTTCAGTAGAACCGTGAATCAATTCCAAAGCGTCGCCGATATCGGAATCTTCAAGCTGTTTTTTCACTACTGCAAGCTCTTCATTATTCAAAGCGTAGGCAGTAAAAGTGACCTCTGCTCGGCCTCCAAAGACATAATGCTGCTGGTATGCGGAAGTCTTCTGAGGTATTCCTCTAAACTTGAAATCAACAACGAGGTAAGATCCGTAATCTCTGAAATCTTTTCCCGGTTTCATTCTTCCAAATTCCTTTGGGATATCTCCTTCAGACGCAGCGCTTTTCACATCGAGAGGAGATTTTCCCAGAAGAGTGAGCTCTAAAAGAATCGAATTAAAAGTTTTCACAAGCTCCGGATTTGCGGAATTGTCTTTCATTTCCAGCTGAAGCGCGGAGCGCATGTAAGGCTTTGCCCAACGCGAATAAAGCTTCACGCTGTTGACCTGGCTTTTCAAATATTTTCTTTCCATTTCGTATCTCTTTGTCAATTCTTTTTCAGACTCTTTAAGCCACACGTTAAATTCATTTATTCGCGATTTCACGATTCTTTTGACACGGTCATTAAGATCTATTTCGTGCCCCGAAGAATCTTTTAGAGAATCGTCTTTCACTACAAGGAACGCGTCAACCAGCGTCTGAAAACCCACCTGACCGCCGAATGCCATGGCTTTTATGCTTGAATTTCCTTTGTTGATATCAACCTTGTCCATCCATATTTGTTTCAGCGCCAGCATTGCGGCCTCTTTTGTTTCGGGCTTTTCCGATTTCAGATCTTTGTAAGTTTGAAGACGAATTTTAAATTCTTTCAAATCATAAACAAGATTCAGGATGCTTCGCGTGACGTTGTTTATGTCGCCGAGGATTTTTGTGGCCTGCTGCTGCATTATGGTCGCACGCTGACCCAAATCCCCAAAATGGCCGCTGCCGGGAGATGAAGTAAAGTTATCAAGAAGTTTTTCCGGAGCAAGATGAAAGTCGTTCATCAAATCCAAAATGAAAAAGTAAACCGGCTCGAGGGTTTCCGATGATGAGTCGTAGACAAGCGAGTGTTTCGCTTCAACTCCTGATGGATCGAATTTGAAGTTTATGCCGTCTTTCACAATGTATGTTATCGCTTTCGGCTTGGCTTTTTTGGCGGCTTCCAAAATGCCTTTTTCTTTTACAAGAGCCTTAAATTCATCAAGCTCTTTTTTCGCCTCTTCTTTGTCGTCCGAAACTTTCAGGTAAAGCCCGGGGTTGACCGCAGCGATTATTTGGTGTATGCTCGGCATGGAAAAAGAAATGAAATGGTATTTAAAAAATGTTCACATTTAATAAAACAGTGGGTTTTCAAAAAGAATAAAAAGAGCAGAGCATTAGTTTCATTATGGCTTTGTTCGGAAAGAAAAAAGAGAAGACGATTGATTTTACAAACCGAATGGTGAGGCAGCGGGAAAGAACCGAAAGCATAAGGGAAGGCATGAAGGCGAGGACTGCAGAACAAAGTTCAGGCAGACAAGCGCCCGCAGACTTAAGTTCGGGGACCGGTTTTGGATTCCTCGACAATGTAGCTTCATCTGCATCTTACGGACAAACATCTTATGACCAAAATTCATATCCAACTTACGGCGCTTCGCAAAGCAAGGCGAACTCCGAAGAAGACGCCGACGAAAAAAAGAGAAAACTTGCAAAAAGACTTATGGATATCACCGAGAAACTTGAAGAAATCTCAAACCAAATTTATCACCTTCAACAGAGGGTTGAAGTTTTGGAAAAGAAAACCGATACGGGCGGTTTTGGATATTGATTGAAAAGTTTATTAATGGAATTCTGCTTTTTTAGAAATGAAAAATCTGCAGGAAAAAGCAAAGGCTTACGCTTTGAAGAATGCGCTTGCGCATGGCGGTAAAGCAGCGCAAGGAAATGTTATTTCCTCGTTGTTTCATGAAGGCCTGAAAAAAGAAGAAGTGAAAGAGGTTGCAAAAGAGATTTCTGAAATGATCAAGAAAGTTAATTTGCTTTCGATTGAAGAACAAAAAAGAGAATTTGAGAAATTTGAAAAGTTTGTCGATGAGCGCGAGACGCGCGAAGGGCTGGAAGAATTGCCCGGAGTTGATGAAAAGAAAGGAGTTGTCATGAGATTCAGGCCGGCGCCTTCGGGACCTATTCATGTCGGCAATCTTATAGGGGGAGGGCTTCCAAATTTCGTTTATGTAAAGAAATACAGCGGGAAATTTTATGTCATTATCGATGATACCGATCCTGAAAGAACATTGCCGGAAAGTTACGAAAATATCAAGAAAGATTGCGATTGGGCATTTCAGGGCAGCGTTTACAAATACTTGAACGCTTCGGACAGGCTGGAAATTTATTACAAATATGCAAAACAGTTAATAGAGAAAGATGCTGCCTATGTTTGCACTTGCCGGCCTGAAGAATTCAGGAAGTTTGTTGAGGCAAAACAGGACTGCCCTTGCAGAAATCTTCCTAAGAAAGAAACTTTGGAAAGATGGAAAAAAATGCACGATAAAACTTCAGGCGGTTTCAAAGAAAGCGGAGCAGTCTTGAGATTCAAAACTCCGAAATCCGAAGGCGGCATGAAACATAAAAATCCTGCAATGAGAGATTTTCCGTTGGCAAGAATCAGTTTGCATAAGCATCCAAAGCAGGGAAACAAGTTTAGAGTTTGGCCATTGATGAATCTTGCCGTGCCTGTAGATGACATGGAACTTGGCATGACGCATATAATCAGAGGCAAGGATCACAAGGACAACGCGGAAAGGCAAAAGATGATATTCGGAGTTTTCGGGAAAAAATACCCTTATGCATTTTTCATCGGCAGAGTGAAGTTCAAGGACATGGAACTTTCGAAAAGAAAAATCGCGGCCGCGATAAATGAAGGCAGGTTTTCGGGATTCGAAGACGAAAGATTGCCGACGGTCGCATCGTTAAGAAAACGCGGCTTCAAGCCGGAAGCGTTCGCGAAATTCGTTGAAGCGCGCGGGCTGACTGAAGTGGATAAGGTCATGGACAGCAAAGAATTTTTCAAAGTGATAGAAAATTTTCAGAAAGAAGTATAGAAATATTTTTAAAGAAGATTCTGCTTAGAAAAACAAGTAAATTAAAAGAGGACAAATGGAAAACAACAAGAAAGGTCTGTCTGCAGTTATAGTGACTTTAATCTTAGTTCTCTTATCGTTGGTCTTGGTGGGAATCGTTTGGGTTGTTGTCAATAATGTTGTCAGCAGCGGAACGCAACAGGTTGCTTCCAGCTCAAAATGCTTAAATTCGCAAGTTGAGATTATAGCAGCGACGTGCAATCAAGCGGGTACGGACTGCAATGTTACCATAAAGAGAACATCAGGTTCCGATGATATTGATGGGGTAAGGTTAATCTTCTACAATGCCGTTGGAGACAGCAATGTTTTTGATTCAAACGGAACAATTGTAACTCCGGCCACAAGAAGAGCTTTAAATGTCAATGCGGGCATTACAAATGTCACAAAGGTAGATGCTGCAGCTTATTTCAACGATGCATCAGGAAAAGCAAACGCTTGCTCACCCGGACCTTCGTTTACAGACATCAAGCTAGCAGTTTAATTTTATTTTTTATTTAACCTGTTTCTTTTTTTATTAACAAGAATCTTTTTATAGTCATTAGATTATAATTTTGTACCCAGAAAGGGGTCATGGTGGTTGTAGTTTAATGGCAGAACGCATGGTTGTGGTCCGTGTGGCGAGGGTTCGATTCCCTCCTTCCACCCCTTAGAATTCCGAATTTTGCAAATCTTTATTAATGGTTAAATCTTGAATTTGAAAAGAGGAAGATGGCAGATCAAAGAGTTGTTGATTACATAAGAGCTCAATTGCCGAGAGGCTTTACCAAGGAGCAAATAAGGGGCGGTTTGATATCGCAAGGTTGGTCCGCACAGAAGGTAGATGACGCCATGAGAGAAGTTTCAGGGGGCAATATCTCCCAAAAAGGCATTGTAAATCATGAGGGGACGGACCTGCATTCCATGAATGAAAAGAAAAACGTTCCGGGATTGATAAAATTTTTCTCGATAATGAATTATATTGGTGCCGGAACTATGATTCTTATCGGACTTCAGTTTGTGGCTGGACCTGCCTCGATCAGTTCAATTTTAGGGGCATTTGCCGTCCAATTAATCAATATATTTCTTGGCATTGGAATTGGAATGTTTATTCTGGCCGTTCTTTACATTTTCTTGGGAATGGGATTATGGAAGGGACAGAGATGGGCAAGGATTGTAATGATCGTTTTTTCGTTGATAGGATTTATCGTCGGAATTTTGGGAATTGCCGCAGGGATTCTATTCTCGGGGAGCCAGCAGCTTTCGCAGGGACTTTCAATAAATTATGGGCTTTCCGGAATAATCTCCGGCATAATTGCGACAATTATAAATGGATTAATCGCCGCTTACATGATTTTCAACAAGAAAGTAAAAGAAGCTTTTGCTTAGTTCAAAATGGCCAGGAAAAGGCGCATTCTTTTTGTCTGCAAATACAACAGGTTTCGGAGCAGAGTTGCGGCGGCTTATTTCAAGAAACTGGACGAGAATAAAAGATTTGAAATTGAAAGTGCGGGACTGATAAAAGGCGAGCCGGTGAACTCCATAGCTATCAAAGTTGCGAAAGAATTTGGGCTGGACATTAAGGGAAGAACGCGCTGCGTGGGCGAAGAAGAGCTGAAAAAAACTGATTTGTTGATAGTTGTCGCGGACAATGTTTCCCCTGAAATCTTCAGGGATTGGTGCAAGAACATAATTGCCTGGAAGGTTAAAGACACAAAAGTTATTAATAAGAAAATGTTAAGAAACATTGTGAAGGAAATTATAAAAAAGGTTGATAAATTGGATAAGAGGTTAAAATGAAAAGAGATAAGGAATTGCATGTTTTGTTTGTGTGCAAATACAATCGGTTTAGGAGCAAATTAGCTGAAGCTTATTTCAGAAAGATAAACAAAGACAGGAATATAAAATCAAAAAGCGCGGGCATTTTCAAAGGTAATCCCCTCGACAAGGATGCCAAAATAACCGCCAGAGAGATGGGCACCCGGATAAAGGGCAGACCGAGAGGGATTGATGTGAAATTACTAAAATGGTCGGATGTCATAGTAATCCTGGCGGATGATGTTTTGGAAGATAATTTCAAAAGTAAATTTTCAAAGCAAAGAATCATAACATTTAAGATAAAAGATTCAGACTCGAAAGAGGATAATGCAAGAGTTGCCAAAGAATTAAAAATTGCAATGAATAAATTGGTAAAGATGCTGGAAAAATGAACACAGATATTGTCAAGGGATTCAGGGATTTTACGGGCAATGAAGCTGAAAAGTTTGCCGAGATAAAGAAAATAATTTTGAAGAATTTTGAGAGATATAATTTTGAGCCTGCCGAGACCCCCGTTATTGAAAGAGAAGAATTTGTTCGCGGCGAGAAAAGTCAAGAAAAGGATGAAGCGATATCGGATATTTTCAAGCTCAAGGATAAAGGGAAAAGAAATCTTGCGCTTAGATACGAATTTACGTTCCAATTGAAAAGGCTGATGAATAACAAAAAGCTGCCTTACAAGAGATATGAAATCGGACCGGTTTTCCGCGATGAGCCGGCAACAGGAAACCGATTAAGGCAGTTCACGCAGTGCGATGCGGATGTCGTTGGAATCTCGCAGGAAGTTCCGGCGCGGGACGAGTCCGAAGTTCTCGCGCTGGCGAATGACATTTTGAAAGAACTTGGGATTGAGCCGGTGATTTTAATCAATAATAGAAAACTTTTGAACGAGATTTTGGAAGACTGCGGAGTGAAGAAAAACAGGGAAGAAGTTTTGAGAGAAATCGACAAGTTCGGAAAAATTTCCGAAAAAGAAATTAAAGCAAATCTCAAGAAGTTCAAGGCGGAAAAAGTCCTGGACGCTCTAAAGCAAGGCGAAGATTATTTCAACGAGTTCGAAAGTTACAAGGAAATTGTGAGCCTGATGGATTATTGCAGACAGTATGGTTTTGAAGTCAAGTTTTCTCCGACGATAATCCGGGGTTTAAGTTATTACAACGGGACTGTTTTTGAAATCAAGGCCAAGGGAATAAAAGAAACCATAATCGCGGGCGGAAGTTACAAGTTCAATAACGTGCAGTGCACGGGAATTTCTTTCGGCATTGAAAGGCTGATGGCGGTTGAAAAGCTTAAGCTCCAGAAAGATAAATTTTTGATAGTTTCGCTCGGAGAAGATGACGCTGCGATAAAGCTTTCTGCAAAGATGCGCGGTTGGAATGACAATGTCTCGGTTTATTACGGCAAACCGAGCAAGGCGCTGGAATATGCAAACGCTTACGGATTCACTAAAGTAATATTTCTCGGCGAGAAAGAAATCAAGGCAAGAAAAGCTAAAGTCAAGGACATGAAAAGCGGGAAGGAAAGTTTGATTGAGTTGTGAAATGCGCTGATATGAAACAGGCAAGATTATCAGTTGATGCAGGTTACAAAATAATTAATTTCTAAATCTCCATAAAATTTTTATCACCTCTTTTTCGAGAGAAGTGAGGAAAACACCGGGGGTTTATTACCGTCGCTTTTTCGATTATTTTGCGGGTTGTTGAACCTCGAGGATTTCATTAATTTATCTAAAAAAATTCGAGTGAAACGAGGCAACATACAAATTGTTAAGGAATAATCTCCGGGCCGAAATATTTCTCGAATTCAAATTGTTCGGGTTTTATTTTTCCTTCTTGAATCAGAAATTTTATCTCAGGCATGCGGGATTTTATTTCATCTATGAAATGTTTTATCGTGCTGCAAATTTGTTGTTCACCTTCTTCAGGCCAAAGTTTTGCGTGGTTAGAGTAAAGGCACCTTCCGCCGCAGAGTCCATAATATTCGCAGGAAAGGCAGGGTTCGATTACAGAAATTTCCTTGAGTTTTGTCGGATTATTTTCTTTGATGTTGCCGACGCAGAAATCTTCCATGCCGTTCATTATCGGGCAGGCGATTATTTTTCCGTCCGTCGTTATCGTGTAATTTGCGTAACCGCTGCCGCAGCGAAGCTTGGAAGTCGTGCCATTGTACAAAGATTCAAACAGGCCAAGAAAGGGATAGATTTTCAAGACTTTTCCATGTTTCATGTTTTCAATCCAAAAATCCAAAAGTTTTGAAACTTCGGAGTTGTATTTTTCTATGAAACTTTGGACTTGTTGGAAATTGTAATCCGATTCATAGAAACCCATGTCAAGCTGCCAGTGGATAGAATCGAATCCTATGTTAAGCAAGTGTTTAACTTGTTCTGTCAAATCGGCGAAACCGTCGGAAAAGCTGATAGTCATTCTTGCAACTAACTCTCCGATGTAACCATTTTGCCGAATGTAATCTATGTTTTTCATGACGATTTCGTAAGTTCCGCGGCCGCGGTTGAAATCCGTGCGAAGTTGGTTTCCATCGATTGAAATGAGAATCTTTTGCATTTTGTTTGTGTATTGGCTTGGAAGTTTTCTGAAAAGTTTTCCATTTGTTTGCATATAGAATTTTGCTTCCGGGATAGCATCCATGATTTCAATTATTTTTTGCGAATTGAGAAGCGGCTCGCCGCCGTAGAAAATTATCCTTGGGTCGCTGTCTTTCAGGATGAATTTTCTCAATTCCGAAACGTCGATCGCGGAATAGCACGGCGCGGAAAAATCCAGCTTGAATTTTTCTTCAAGTTTAGTGCCGGTTTCATTCATTGACTTTTCAAAGCAATATCTGCAACGGGAGTTGCATTCTTCGGTCAGGATTATGTGGAAATACATAAAATATTCTTAGGAAAAAGGTTTATAATTTTTCTGATGGCAATTTATTTGGAATTTTTCTTTAGCTCTTTCAGAATCTTTTTTGCCCAGGTTCGTCCGGCGTCGCCTCCCCAGAGAAGCCATGCAATATAACCGTTGGTTGGATTTTTTGGATTGCTCCAGCCGGGGCGTCGGTCTTTTTGATGTCGGCTGAAATAATTTGACATTCTCTGAATTGTTCTGGGAGACATGTTCATGCCTCGCGCAAGATTTGAAGCCCTGACAATTCCGGAGCCGATGCCGAGTTTTCCTGCAACACGCGAACTTAAACCGCCTCGCTTGAATTTTTTCCTTAATGCCAGGCCTTTTCTGGCAGCGTCTCTTACCGGCTTCGGCGGACGCAAATCTATGCCGGCTTTCTTTCCCCTCTTTTTCATGCAGTTAGATGTTTTAGAGATTTATAAAATTAACAATCAAATCTTTGTTTCGGACTTCGGGATGGAAAGTCGTTGCGTAATAATTATCTTTGCGGAAAATTTCGGGCAGAGCGGCGTATTGGTGCAAATGATAAACCTGCAGTTTTTCGCCTTTCTTTTTTCCAAGGAAATCTTCTTTCAAAGTGATGTCTTTCATGCCGATTTCGTGTTTTCTTTTCAGTTTGTAGCCCAGCGCGTGGCCGATGATGTGCGAGCCGGCGCAAATCCCAAGAATTGGTTTTTTGAAATCCCTTATCCATGCGAAATCGTCAAGATATTCAAGGAATTCATTGTCAGCAAGGCTCGTTCCGGTTATGATAACTTTATCCGCCTTTTCCAAATCTTTCTCTGTTATTCCATGATAACCCAACACGGTGAATTTTATCTTTTCATGCTTCAGAATGTCTTCAATCGGCTTTACAAATTCAGAATCAAGAAGCGGATCGTGGCAGGTATTTATTATTAGGATCATTTTATTATAAAATAATCAGAATATAAAAATTTAATCAATCAAGAAATCAAAAAAGATAAAATAAAAAAATAAAATAAATTTATGCCAGCTTGTAAGTTGCGCTGACTGTTGCCGTGACGTCCTGTTGCGTTGG
>CAYREP010000016.1:0-10228 GCA_964423375.1 Candidatus Woesearchaeota archaeon
TCACGTGCACAGGCTTCAGGTTGAACAAGCTGTTGTATTCTTCCTTGAACCTTACAAGCCCCCCATACCCTGAAGGCAGGTTTACTGAATTATCTTGCGCCATTTTATAATTTAACAATTCAAAAGCAGTTTTTAAATTTTCCGAGAATTTTATGTAATAAGTAAATCCATTTTTGAACAAAAACCAGTATTATGGGGTTAGACCCATAAGAAAATTTTAGCTTATATCTCTCAGCGAAAAACGCGGCAAAGCCTGTTTTGAGCCAGGAAATTCTGAGCGAAGCGAAGCAATCTTTATTCAGATTATTCAAGATTAAATGGGGTTGCCGGGATTCGAACCCGGGCCTTCAGGCCATTCGGAAGACCTCTCGAAATCAATCTATCATCAACAGATGCCTCGTGATTTGTCCTCACCCGAACCTGAGATCCTGCCAGGCTAGACTACAACCCCATTACAAAAACAATCCTAAACAGAATTTATAATTTTATCTTATCCAACAAACTTAACGTCCCAAACCTTTTTAACAAAAACCATTCTTTTGGAAAAATGAAACTTTTCATATTTGGTTCTACCGGCGATTTAGTGAAAAGGAAAGTCATGAAAGCCCTTCAGGATTTAAACCTCACTGATCTCGAAATCTTCGCAATCGGCAGAAAGCCTCTGGACAAAGAGGAATACAGGAAGTTCATTTGTTCCAATTGGTGTTCAATAAATTTCAGAAAAAACATTCATTACCTGCAAGTGGATTTCAATTCCCTGGAACATAAAAATTTCGAAGAACATCTTGACAAAAATGAAATTAATTTCTTCTATGTCTCTCTCCCGCCTGCAATACACAAATCAATTTTCAAATTTCTTGCAAGCCTTCTTGAAAATTATAAAATCAAAATTCTTGTTGAAAAGCCGTTCGGCGAAAACGAAGCAAGCGCGATTGAACTCCAAAAGTTTGCGGAAAGTTCCGGGCTTAAAAACCATCTGATAATTTCAGACCATTACCTTTTCAAAAAAGGTTTCTCAAACCTAAATGAAGAAAAACTCAAAGAGACCAAGAAAATAAAAATTGTCTCGCATGAAGAATTAGGCTTGGAAAACCGCCACGGCTATTACGATTCTGTCGGCGCTTTGCGCGACATGGTCCAAAGCCACTTTCTCAACCTGATCCTCAAAAATCTTAAAATAAAGATAAATCCTGAAACTGTCAAGATAAACAAATTGGTTAAAGGCCAGTATGAAGACTACGAAAAAGAGCTCGGCAAAGCCAGCAAAACAGAAACCTTCACTTTGGCAGAATTTGAATCGGAAGGAAAAAATTTCCATTTGTCAACAGGCAAAGCCATGAAAGAAAAAGAAACTTTCATAGAAATAGATGAAGAAAAAATCCCCGCAGGAAATGAAAACTCTTACGTTGAAATTTTCAGAAAATTCCTTTCTCTTGATCATAAAGATTTTCCCACGCCCGAAGAATCTGTCCTTGGTTGGAAAATCCTCGACAAGCTAAGCTCCGATTCGGATTTGGTAAAATACAAAAAAGGTTCTGATTTTGATGAAATTTTGAAATAGACCTTAAGAAAAATCTCCAAAGCAATCTGCGGCAGAAAAACCTTTAAACATCCTTTTTCTTTGTAGATTCATGAACTTCAAAGAACTCAAAAACTGGAATCTTGACATAGAACACGAGATAACAGAAAAATGGAAAAATTCTGAGAGCTATCTCGTAGATCCAAAAACAAAAAAGAAGATTTATTCAATTGACACGCCGCCGCCTTATGTTAACGCGCCGGTCCATATTGGCCAGGCAGTTACTTACTGTTACATGGATTTTTTCGCGCGATACAAAAGAATGAAAGGCTTTGATGTTATCTTCCCTCTTGGCTTGGACCGAAACGGCCTGCCGATTGAGATGGCAGCCGAGAAAAAGTTCAAAATCTCGCCTTTCAAAGACGGCAGGGACAAGTTCATAGAAGCCTGCAAAAAGCTTCTTGAAGAAACCTCAACAGAAACTCAGGACACTTTTGCAAAGCTCGGAATCTCATTCACCTCTTACAAAGAAGGAAACCACGTTGGTTCGGTTTACAAGACTGACTCGCCGGAATACCGTTCTGTAACTCAGGCAACTTTCATAGAGCTTTTCAAAAAGAATCTCATTTATGAAGATACCAGAATCAACAACTGGGACCCGAAGCTCCAGACCACCATCGCAGACTCGGAAATAGAATACAAAGACATAGACAGCAACTTCAATTTCGTCAAATGGAAAGTCAAAGAGACCGGAGAAGAAATAATCATAGGAACAACAAGGCCGGAGTTAATTTGCACTTGCGGCATGGTAATCTTCAACCCTCAGGACAAAAAATACAAGCGCCTTGAAGGCAAGACTGCAATCTCGCCGATTTTCAACAAAGAAATCCCGATTAAATCTCACCCCGCTGCAGAAATCGGCAAAGGCACAGGCTTGGTTATGATGTGCTCTGCAGGCGACTTGACAGACATCCAGTTCTTCAGGGAAATGAACCTCAAGCCGCAAATCGCAATTGAAAAAAACGGAACAATGAACTCAATCGCAGGTCCTCTTGAAGGGCTAAAAGTCAAAGAAGCAAGAGAAAAAATTATAGATTTGCTGAAACAAAAAAATCTTCTCCAAAAGCAGGAAAAAATCTCCCACAGAACGCCGGTCTCTGAAAGAAGCGGTGCAGAAATTGAATTTATAGAAATGCCTGAATATTATCTGAAACAAATAGAATTCAAAAACGCAGTAAAAAAAGTTGCAAAAGAAATTAACTTTTATCCAAAAACTGCAAGGAAACTTCTCAATGATTGGATTGATTCAATCAGCATAGACTGGCCGATTTCAAGGCGCAGGTATTATGCAACGCCGATTCCCCTTTGGAATTCTGAAATCAACGGAAAGAAAGTTTATGCTCTCGGAGAATCTGGAGAATATTACGAGCCATGGAAATCAAAACCAAAAGATAATTTTGAAGTCTACTCTGAAGGCAAAAAACTCGGAACAGTGAAAGATTTCAAAGCCAAATGGGAAGGAGAAACCCGCGTTCTTGATACTTGGATGGACTCTTCAATCTCAGAGCTTGTCATGCTCAAGTATAAATCAGACAATGAATTTTTCAAAAAATCTTATCCTGCAACATTGAGACCGCAGGGAAAAGAAATCATCAGGACATGGCTTTACTATACCTTGCTCCGCGGTTATCTTGAAACAGGCAAGCCGGCATTCAAAGACGTCTGGATTAACCAACACATAGTTGATTCCAAAGGTTACAAAATGTCAAAGTCAAAAGGCAATGTCATAGACCCGCAAAAGCTTTTGAAAAACTACGGCGGAGAAGCTATAAGATTTTGGGCAGCGACAGAAGGCGACCTCGCAAAAAGCGACCTGAAATGCTCTGAAGAAAGAATCAACGGCGAAAAGAAAACATTGAACAAGCTCCTTAACATTGCAAAGTTCGTATCATTATCAGAAAAACCAAAAGGTTTCAATGAAAAAAATCTTTCCCCCTTAGACAAACTATTCATAGACTACATCGAAGATACGGCAAAAAAGACAGAAGCAAATTATGAAAAATACGATTTTTATCATCCGGCTCTCGAATTGAGAAGATTCATCTGGGACATCTTCGCATCTCATTACATTGAGCTTGTAAAGTCTAGAGTTTACAACGAAGAAAACAAATTCTCGAAACAGGAAAGCGATTCTGCAAAGTTTGCGCTTCACAAGATCCTCGAAAGGCTCCTTTGTCTTTTGTATCCGATAATTCCGCAAATCACGACAACAATCGCAGAAAGCCGAAAGCTTAATCTCCCGGAATCAGAATGGCCAAAAGCTGCAAAAACAGATTCTGATCTGAAACTTATTGAAAAACTCATTGAGTTTAACAGCAACGTCTGGAAATCTAAAAAAGAAGCAGGGAAAAATCTCCGCGACGAAATTTCAGGAATAAAGATTCCAAAATCTCTGGAAAATTTTGAAAAAGATTTGAAGGCTTGCCATAATTTGAAATAGTAAATATGTTTTCTAAAACTCTAATTTTATAAACGCATTTTATCTTCTGTAAATCATGGCAGCAACTAAAGAAGAAATAACAGAATTAGTCGAAGAATTGGAAAGCCACAAGGGAACGCACACCGAACTCATAACGGTTTACATTCCTGCCGGCTACGATCCGAACTCTGTCCAGAAACAGCTCGAAGCTGAAAAAGCCACTGCGAAGAATATCAAATCGACCGCTACAAGGAAAAATGTCATAGATGCATTGGACAAAATTGTTCGCGAACTGAAACCGCTGAAGAAAGCTCCCGAAAACGGCATGGCGCTTTTCTGCGGAAACATCTCGCAGATTGAAGGCCAGCAGGATTTGCAGTTATGGACAATTGAGCCGCCAAGACCTTTAAACACAAGACTTTACAGATGTGATAAAGAGTTTGTTCTAGAACCTCTGAAACAAATGCTTGAAGTGGAAGAAGTCTTCGGCTTGCTCGTCATGGACAGAAAAGAAGCTACAATCGGCCTGCTAGAAGGCAAAAGCATTGAAGTTCTCCAAAAAATGACTTCAGGAGTTCCGAGCCAGATTCGCGCCGGCGGCCAATCTGCGCAGCGATTCCACAGAATCACTGAAGGTCTCACAAAAGAATTTTACAAGCGTGTCGCGGACGAAATGAAAAACTGTTTCTTCAACATGCCCAAACTTAAAGGGATAATTGTCGGGGGACCGGTGCCTACAAAAGATGAATTCCTTGACAACGAATATTTAATGACCCAGTTAAGGGAAAAAGTAATCGGCCGGGTAGACATTGGAGACACTTCCGAATCCGGATTAAGCGAACTGGTTGAAAAATCCGCGGACTTGCTCGCGCAACAGGAGATCACAAAAGAAAAAGAGGCGATCAAAACATATTTCACCGCACTGAAAGAATCCCACGGCAAAGCCACAATAGGGCTGGAAGAAACAAAAAAAGCCCTGAACTATGGTGCAGCAGACAAGCTTTACATTTCAGCAGACATAGAAAAGCCAGTCCAGAAAGAACTTGAATCCATGGCAGCAAACTCTGGCTCAGAAGTAATAATAATCTCAACGGAAACCGTCGAAGGCCAACAATTCCTCAATCTCGGCGGCGTCGGCAGCATTTTGAGGTTTAAGTTTTGATATTAAGATGGACATAAATGAATGGTTAAAAAAGTTTGAAACTTCATGGAAGAAAAAAGACATTCCCGCAGTTCTAAGTTTGTTTAGCAAAAATGTTGTTTACTTTGAAACTCCTTTTCGAAAATTAAAAGACTTCAAAGAACTTGCAAACGAATGGCAAGGCGTGAAAAATCAAAAAGATATTAGCTTGGAATTTGAGACCTTTTCAAGTTGCCAAAATAGACATTCTGTAATCTGGAAATTAAAATACAAAACCTCTGAAGGCATTGAAAAAAATGTGGCAGGAACTTATCTGATTGAGCTCAATGAAGAAGGATTGTGCACTTATTTTCAGCAAACTTGCGAAACTTTATAGAGATTAATCTTTCAAAATCCTTTTAAACATCCAAACATTTTAGCATTCATGTCTTCGACAAGCATATCATCCAGCACTGCGGAAGAAATAGACGACAATCCTGAAAAAGAATACATGAAAAAGCTCGAGGCAATCTTTTTCATTTCTGCAAGATTTCTTTCAATGCAGGAGCTCATCTCAATTTCAGACCTCAATCCGATAATAATCCGCGAGACGATCGACCGCCTTAAGGAAAAATACGGCCGCGAAGACTCCGCAATAGAGATTGTAGAAATGAATAATCGCTGGAAAATGGACATAAAAAAAGAATACGCCAACATAACGACAAAACTTGCAACAGGCTCTTCAGAGTTTTCAAAAGCGGAAATGGAAACTCTTGGAATCATCGCATACAAACAGCCGATAAAACAATCTGTCGTCATAAAAATCAGAAGCAACAAGGCCTACGACCACATAAAAAAATTCCTTGATTTAAATTTAATAAAAAAGAAAAAATCCGGTCACACTTCCGACCTCTCGCTGTCTGAAGAATTCTTCGATTATTTCAACATTCAGGATCCTAAAGATTTTCTGAAAAATCCCGAAAGCGCTCTTGAAGAAGCGGGACAGGAAAAAACCACCGAGCCGGCGGAAGGGGGACAATAATGGTTGATTTCATAACTGTTGTTTACCTTGTGTACATATTTATCTCATTGTACTTTCTTACATTGTACATTCTGATTTATATCCCGAATCGGAAAGACTTTTTCACTTATCCCAAACCGGAAAAAGAATATTCTCTTGACATGGTAATCCCGTGCTACAATGGAAGCGAAACCATAGAAAAAGCTGTAAAGTCTATATTGGATTCAGATTATCCTGGATTAAGAAAAGTTATTGTAGTGGACGACTGTTCAACGGACAATTCTTATGAGGTGATAAAAAGCCTCGCAAGAAACGACCCGCGAGTCGTAGCGGTTCAGACTCCAAAAAACACCGGCCGGGCCGCGGGCGCAAAAAACTACGGCGCAAAATTCTCTGACGCCGAATTTATAGGATTCACCGACGACGATTCTTACCCCAACAAGAATGCGATTTCAGCGCTTATGGGATTCTTCAACGATGAAAAAGTAGGCGTTGCCACCCCCTCGATTTTGGTGAGGAACGATTCTCGGACATTTCTTGAAAAATTCCAGGCGATCGAATATCGTGTTATAGCATTCACGCGAAAGCTTCTCGGATTTGTGGATGCGATTTATGTAACTCCGGGCCCTCTGGCAGTCTACAGGCGAACGGCCTTCGACGCGGTAAGCGGCTTCGATGAAAAGAATCTCACGGAAGACATTGAAATAACCTGGCACATAATCTCAAAAGGCTACACTGTAAAAATGAGTCCGGTCGCGCGGGCTTACACAATCGCCCCGGACAAATGGAAAGTTTGGTACCGGCAGAGAATCCGATGGAACCTTGGAGGAATCCAGACAGTTTTGAAATACAAAAAATCGTTTCTGCAAAAGGGCATGCTCGGCAGATTCATCATTCCTTTCTTCGTGTCTTCTCTTTTGATAGGGGTTTCGGGAATAATTGTCCTGTTGTACCGGTGGGGCCGCACATTAATAACAAATATTCTTTCCACCACCTATTCAGCCCAAAACCAGGCGGCGATAATAACGTTAAATGACATCAATCTCCATCCAAACGTCCTCGTATTTTTCGGCATTCTTCTTATCACTGTCGGATCGCTGTTTACACTTTTCGCGCTAAGATACACCAAACTTGAAGAAGGTTTTAAAAAGACGAACGCAGTCAGTCTCATAGGGTATTTGTTTGTCTATCTGCTTACACAGGCATTCCTGCTTGCAGGTTCAGTGTATGAGATAATATTCAAAAAGAAATACTCTTGGTAAAAAGAATCTCTTCAGAGTTTCCAAATTCAAAAAGATGCTAGGCAATAAAAAAAATGCGTTTTGGGAAGCTTTCCTCATAGCCGCGGTAGTTTTCATTCTCGGGCTTCTGCTCGGGCTTTTCATAGAACAAAACCGGGTCCAACAGGTCAACGATTACTTTTCCCAGGCAGAAGTATCTCTTTTGGATTCTGTTGCGCTGTCAAATTCAATAGATATCAGCAACAGTTGTCAAAGCCTCATTTCTTCAAGCACGCAATTTGCGGACAATATTTACCTGAAAGCGCAGCTTCTTGAACAATACGAAGCCTCGGGAAAGATAAGTGATAGCCTCATTATAATCCATGCAAAATACGACCTTTTAAGGACAATACTTTGGCAGAATCTGATAAAATTGGAAAGCAAGTGTCCCGGACAATTTAATTCAGTAGTTTACCTTTACAATTACAATCCGCCAAGCATTCAGGAAAAAGCGACCGAACAGGTTTGGTCGAAAATCCTTGGAGAATTAAAACAGAAAGAAGGCAACAACATGATATTAATTCCAATCGCAGCAAACAATAATCTGTCTTCTCTGGACTATCTTGTCGAGGAATTTAACATCTCGAAGTTTCCGGCGGTCATAATAAACGGAAAAACTACAATCTACAATCTGACCTCAACGAACGATCTGGAGACCTATATTTCTCCCCCAAAATAACCTCCCGAATCTTGCTTTCCAACACGAAAATCTTTAAAAAATCGGCGCGAGCTAGTTAGTTATGAAAGTCTGTTTTAAATGCGGTTCCGCGGAGAATTTGCAAGATGCGATCTCGGAAAAAGAGATTGTAAAGATCTGCAGAAGATGCCAAGCCAGAGAAAATTTGCCGATAATAAAAAAGCCAAAGATTGACGCTTTCGACAATGATCGGCCTTTATCCGTGCAGGAAAGGCTAGCAAAAATGTCCGGCGTCCCCTCAAATCCAAGAGCGCAGCGCGAAAAGATGCTTGCAGAAAGAAAAAGGCGGGAAGAGGAAGCAGAGGAAAGAAAGAAGCAAAATGAAGAGCTTAGAAAGATTGCAAACAAAGCTTTCGAAAAACAGCTTGGAGATTCAAATGCGGAAACGGATACCTCTGGAAATTCCAGTATGGTCAGGAACTTTCATTGGATAATCCTGCGCGCAAGGCGGGCAAAACACCTAACACGTCGCGATCTGGCAGATAGAATCGGCGAACCCGAAGCGGCGATAGAAATGGCAGAAAAGGGCGTCCTTCCAAGGGAAAGGGAAACAATGGTAAAAAAACTTCAGCAAGCGCTCAATATCCAAATCACAAAAATTCCTTACGGCACTTACACAAAGCTCCCGGAAAATCATGCAAGATCCGAAGAACTTTCTGAAGAGCAAGAAAATCCGGATCTAAACGAAAAAGAAAGGCGCTGGACAATCGGCGACTTGTTAAGGATAAAAAAGCGCGTAAAGGGGAAAGCCTCCGAAGAAAGTGTCTCTCAGGAAGAAATAGAAAGGATAATTGAAGAAAATTCAAAAGAAGAATAAGATTAATCTATGGTCTCGATTTTCAGATTAACTGGTTTCTCCTCCTCGGTAAACAAGGCTGATAAATGTTGATCATCCGCCGTCAGATAGACCTTCCCAAAAGAATTCGACACTTTGTCAAACATGCCTTCTGCCAAATTGCCATAATCTTTCCTAACCGCCTAAGATAGCATAATTATACTCCGATCCGTTTCTTAAAAAAATTTAGGTAATTTAATTTAGAACTAATCCATTAAGTTTATAAACTATTTTGAAGAATTTTCATTATGGAATTCAAAGTACTGAAAAGCGAAAAAGATAAACTTGAATTGGAAACAGACAGCATCACAATAGCTGAAATATTGAGAGTTTACCTTAACAAAGATTCATCCGTAACATTCGCAGCATGGAAGCGGGAACATCCAACAAAGAACCCGATCATGCTTGTAAAGACAAAAGGCAAGACAGCGAAGAAAGCTGTTGAAGATTCTGTAAAAGAAATCGAAAAAGACCTCAAAAAGGCAGAAGAAGATTTCAAGAAATTGAAGTAGGTTCTGCACAACAATCCTTATTAATTCTTTATCCAAGTTTATTCATGGCTCAAAACAAAATCTCTTCCGGCAGCTACGATTTGAACAAATGGCTTTACGGCGGCTACGAAAAAGATATCATAACCATGATAGCGGGCAATCCCGGCAGCGGAAAAACAAATTTCGTAACTCTTGCGGCTTGCTCTCAGGCAAAAAAAGGCAACAAGGTTCTCTTCATAGACACTGAAGGCGGTTTCAGCCCCGAGAGAGTAAAACAAATCGCGCCGGAAGAGCACGAAGAAATTTTGAAAAACATTCTCCTTTTGAAACCTACAAGTTTTAAGGAACAGTTTGAAATCCTCAACACTCTTCGGGAAAAGATAAATACAGAATCCGTAAATCTCATAATCGTAGACGGCATGGCGATGCTTTACCGGCTTGAACTTGGCGACGCCGCGCAATCAGGCAACGGCGATGAACAAATAAAAAACGTCAATATGGAAGTCGCAAAACAAATGCGCGACCTTGCCGAAATCGCAAGGAAACAGGAAATCCCCATCATAATAACAAACCAAGTTTACTCAAGCTTTCTCACGGAAGAAGACATAAAGCAAGGAATAAAAAAGTCCACGAACATCGTCGGAGGCGACCTTTTCCGTTACTGGAGCAAATGCATCATCGAACTTTCAAACGAAAACAGAAAAAGGAAAGCCATCTTATTGAAACACAGATTTCTTCCCGAAAAAGAGCTGCCTTTTGAAATCCGCAACAAAGGGATTTTCAAGA
>CAYREP010000017.1:0-10135 GCA_964423375.1 Candidatus Woesearchaeota archaeon
GTCAGATGTTCATGACTCTGGCCACGGATCACGGGAAGATTTGAGGGATCTCCTTGAAATCCTGAAGCCGAAACACGTGATTCCCGCTCACGGAAGCCTTGACATTGAAGCTCCGATGATAGAACTCGCTTCGGAGATAGGTTATAAGTCGGGCATTACTTCCCATCTGTCCTCAAATGGGAAAGTATTAAAATTCTAATTAACATCTAGTTGCATGGCAAGGGAGGATATTCTTGGAGGTTTAAAATCTGCTTTGATGCGCGGCTATTCTCTAAAGGATGCGATGGTTTCTTTTTATAACGCAGGCTATTCCAAAGAAGACATAGAAGCTTCTGCAAGAACTTTGCAATACCAAATGGTTGAACGCCCGGAGCTTAGGGAATTGCTCACAGATAATCGTGAGAAACTTTCGGTTCCCGGAAATCTTCCCGAACAGTCTCAGAAACAGGGGCAGAAACCTGCGGGAAATGTTAAGGAATCTTCTGCTAAGGAAGATGGGCAAAAACATGCTCCTTCCAAAAGCGATGTTCCTCTGCCTTCATCCGGAAAAGAGCGCCGGAAATTCAAATCACTTCACCAGTTCCAGCCAAAGCCTATTCCCGTTCGCGCCCGTCAGGAAAAAAATGCTCAAAACTATCGGCAGGGCACCGGAATAAGGGTCATAACATTAACTCTGGTGGCTCTCCTTGTCATACTCCTTGGTGCCTTGGCCGCGATATTTATTTTTAGGGAACAGATTATCCAGTTCTTCAACGGTTTGCTGAAATGACCTCTAAAATCTATAAACCTGCAGAAGATTCTTTCTTCTTAAGTTCATTCGTGAAATCGGAGATTTCAAGAAACAATTCAGGGAAAATTCTTGACATGGGTTCTGGTTCCGGGATACAAGCGGAGACCGCTATCAATGCAGGAGCCAATGCTAAAAACGTTATGGCGGTTGATGTGAACCTTTTGGCGGTAACTTACTTGAAAAACAAATTTCCGGAATCTTCAGTCGTTCAATCGGATCTTTTTGAAAAAGTCGCCGGAAAATTCCATCTCATAATATTCAATCCTCCATATCTTCCGGCAAACGAATTCGATGTGGGGATAGACACGACCGGCGGCGAGAAGGGAAGCGAAATAATAAATGAATTTCTTAAGGAAGCCTCTAAACACCTGTCTGAAAACGGGAAAATATTCCTCCTGACAAGCAGTCTCACCAAAGGCCTAAAATGGAAAGATTACAGAAGAAAACTTTTGGGAAAAAAGAAAATCTTCTTTGAAGAGCTTTATGTCTGGGAACTCCAGCCAATTAAGTAATTTTAAGCAATACCCGCGGCAACCGACAATTCTGTTAAATCTTCAATTCTATGGATGCTGCTGTATCCTTTTGGATGTTCTATGCTTGGTCCATGTTCTATAAAGAATCTGTCTGGAATAAAAGAAGGATGATATCTTAAAATTCCTTCCTCCGGACTAATAAATATTCTTCTCTTTCTCTCGGCTTCATGATATAATTTCACACTTGTTCCGTCATATTCTACCAGCAAAGATCTTCGATTTTCAGGGGTAACTTCAACGGAGCAGAACCCATAAATCGCCATTATCAAAATCTCTTCCGGAAGTTTATATAGATTATTGTAATAATTTATCACAATCAATTTTATATATTGGCATTTTCTAGAAAAAATATCTTATCTTGTTTGCTTAGTAAATTGATAAAGTGAAAAATGGTGAAATTTGCGCACATGGCGGATGTCCATCTTGGGGGATGGAAGCAGGAACCTTTGCAGGAACTTAATTTCAAGGCTTTCGAGGCTGCGATTGATCGGTCTATAAAAGAGCGCGTTGATTTTGTTCTCATAGCCGGAGACCTGTTCGACACAGCCTATCCCCCGATTGAAACTCTGAAGAGAAGTTTCTTTGAATTCCGAAAGTTGAAAGAGGCGCGCATCCCCTGTTTCATCATTGCCGGCTCCCATGATTATTCGGTTTCAGGAAAAACTTTCCTTGATGTTTTAGAAAAAGCAGGATTCTGCAAAAATGTGGCGGACTTTGAAGACAACGGAGAAAAGATAATTCTCAATCCTACTGTCTACAACGGAGTTGCCCTTTACGGGTATCCCGGAAAAAGATCCGGATTGGAAGTGCCTGATTTGCGCAGGGTAAAATTCAACGACACTCCCGGAATGTTCAAAATTTTCATGATTCATACAGCGATCGACAAAGCGGTTTCTTCACCTGGCGTTATGGACTCTGTTGAGACGGCGCTTTTGCCGAAGGCGGATTATTATGCGATGGGCCACCTGCATATTGATTATGAAATGGACAATTTCGTTTACGCCGGGCCGATATTCCCAAACAATTTCCAAGAACTTGAAGACCTGCAAAAAGGAAGATTCTATCTTGTTGATACTGAAGCCCCGAATCCATTGACAAAAGTAGACCTGAAAATGAAAGACATCATCTCATTCGAATTCAGGGTTACAGACGCTCTTCGCGCAACAGAAACAATCATCGCAGAACTCGACAAAAAAAATCTTGACGATAAAATAGTTCTTCTGAGAATCAGGGGAGAAATAGAGAACGGAAAAACCTCCGACATAAAGTTCAATAAGATTGAAGAATTTCTAAAACAAAAGAACGCTTATTTTATGTTGCGAAATACTCACGACCTGAATCAGAAAGATGTTGCCCTCGAAATAGAAGTGAAAGATTCTGAAAACATAGAGGACGACACGACTGAAATTTACTCGGAACAAAATCCTTCGGATTTCAATAGTCTCATACCTTTGTTGCTCAATTCCTTGGCGATAGAAAAACAGGAAGGCGAGACTTCCGAAACCTTTCTCAATCGTCTTGTGGCCGAAACTAAAAAGGTTTTGAATTTCTAAAATGAAAATAAAAAAAATAACTCTTGATAACATCCGAAGTTACGAGCATCAGGAGATTAAGTTTTCCGAAGGTTCAACTTTGCTTGCCGGAGACATTGGAAGTGGAAAGACTTCTATTTTGTTGGGAATAGAATTCGCTTTGTTCGGTCTGCAGCCTGGGCAAAGAGGGAATGCGATTTTGAGAAATGGCACGGACAAAGGAGGAGTGGTTATTGAACTTGAGGTGGAAGAAAACAAGATTCTGATCGAGAGAACATTGAAGCGCGGAAAATCTGTAACGCAGGACTATTGCGCAATCTCAATAAACGGTTCTGAAAAGCAGGAGGTTGCGGTTACTGAATTGAAAAGCAAGGTTCTTGAACTGCTTAACTATCCGAAAGAATTCGCGAAGAAACAGAACCTGCTCTATAAATTCACGGTTTACACCCCTCAGGAAGAGATGAAAGAAATAATCCTCGAAGATTCTGACACAAGGATAAATACCTTGAGGCATATTTTTGGAATAGACAAATACAAAAGAATACTTGAAAATACTTCACTGCTTCTTTCAAAGATTCGCGAAGAGCGCAAAATGAAAGAAGGTTCTACCGGCTCGCTTGAACAGGACCGCATGGACCTCGTTTCCCGTGAAGAGCAGCTTGAAACCAAGCATTACAATCTTTCTTCTATGGAAAAAGAACTTTTCGCGAAACAGGAAACCAAATCACGCATAGAAGACGAAAAAAATGAGATATCAAAAAAGATAGAGGAGAAACGCGGCCTGCAGCAGGAAATGGAAAAAACCAGCCTTATGATTTCCAGCAAAAGATCTTCGATTGAGGACAACAAAAAAACTATCGAACAGGTTTCCTCTCAGGTTTTGGAACTGGAGAAGACGCGTTTCGATGAGCGTGAAATAAATTCTCTTGAAATCGGAATTGAATCGTTGAAAAAAGAAAGAGAGATGCTTAGTGAAAGAATAATCTCTTTGAACTCGCAAATTGCATCTTTGATTTCTAAAAATGAATCTAATCGGAAGCTTGAACAAAAAATGTCGAACCTCGAGATTTGTCCGACTTGCCTACAGACTGTTGACTCCATCTATCGCGCAAACATCCTGAACAATTCTCACTCGGATACTGTTGAAAACAACAAAAAAATTGCGGAGCTTGAAGAGGATAAAAAGAAAGTGTATGAAAAATCTTCTGCAATTGTGTCAAAAATTTCTTTGCAGGAGAAAGAACTCTCGGATTTGAGAATCCTTAAGATTCGCTTCGAAGGAATTCAGGAAAAGAAAGACCGAATAAAAGATATAGAAAATTCAAATCTTTATCTGGAAAAAGACATAGAAATGCTTTCCGGCCATATATCCTCCTTAACATTGTCTGTATCTGCATTGGAATCTTTTGATTCGATATTTGAGCAAAAACAGAAGGAGTTCCTTGCTGCTTCGGAGGAGGAGCGGGAGGCAGCCATAAAAGTTGCAGAACTGAAAAAGGAAATAGAATTTTTTTCAAGAAATATCGATGAGCTGAAAGAAAGAATAAAACGCCTTGAAGAAGAGCGCGAAAGGATGAATTATCTTCTGAGTCTTGAAAATTGGCTCGGAAAAGATTTCACTTCCCTCATCTCATTGATAGAAAAAAACGTCATGGTAAAACTGAAAGCAGAATTCTCAAAGTCTTTTTCTGAATGGTTTAGCATGCTTGTGGCCGACAATTTCAATGTCAGGCTAAGCGACGATTTCACCCCGATCATAGAGCAGCAGGATTATGAAATAGACTACGCTTATCTTTCTGGCGGCGAGCGAACCGCAATAGCGTTGGCATACCGGCTCTCATTAAACCAAGTAATAAACTCGTTCTTGAGCAAAATAAAAACCCGCGACCTTGTTATTCTCGACGAGCCGACCGACGGTTTCAGCGAAGCGCAACTCGACAAGATGCGCAATGTCTTGGATCAGTTGAATGTCAACCAACTCATCATCGTAAGCCACGAACAAAAAATGGAAAGCTTCGTCGACAACATAATAAAGATGAAGAAAACCCAAGGCGTTTCAGGAATTGAGAATTAATTTTAAATCTTTCCCAAACTTTTCGCAAGCGCTTCGGTTTCATCCAAAAGATTTTCAACTTCGTTTAAACCGGAAACCCAAAATTCTTTTTTTGTGATATCGATTCCGCAGTCCGCAAAAATATCTTTCGGCGACTTGCTTAATCCGGCGGACAAAAATTGTTTGACTTTTTCAATATTTTTTTTGTCTTCTTTAACAAGGGCCTGCAACGCTTTCGAGATTATCAATCCTGAAGCGTAAGAATAATTGTAAAAAAATGTTCGTATATGACTCCAATAAATCCACCAGTTTTCGCTTCCCGGAGATTGTTCTACAAAATCTCCCATGTATGAACTCATGTGTTTTTGGAAAAGTTTTCCGATTTCTTCTTTTGACAAATAACCTTTTTCTCTGAATGTCTTATGCAACTCTTGCTCAAACTTATAGCACGAAATCTGCCTTATTATTGAAGCTACATCATTGTCGAGCTTTTCTATCATAAGCGCCAGTTTCATTTCATCGTCTGCATTTTTCGTTAACTCTTGTAAAATAAAATCCTCCATGAAAGTGCTCGCAACTTCCGCAGTAGAAAGTGGCGTTCCAAAATTCAGCGCGTTTTGTTTTCTCATGAGTTCATCGTTTATTGCGTGCCCGAATTCGTGGGCAATGGTAGTTACATCCCGAATGTTGTTTGCATGATTCAGCATGACATAAGTTGGTTGCGATTTCAAAACATAAGAACAGAACGCGCCGCCCCTTTTGCCGGTTCTTGGAAATGCATCTGCCTGACCGTTTTCAAGAAGCCTTTTGAAAATTTCTGCAAACTGATTGTCAAGATTAGAAAGGACCTTGTAAACCAATTCAATAGAATCTTCATAACTGTATTCTTTGTTCAGCGATCCGTAAGTCAGATTTCTTTCATGATATTTCAATTTTTTCAAACCCAAAATCTTCGCTTTCAATTCATAAAATCTTTTAGAAACTTCAAGTTTGTCAGAAACCGCTTCGACAAGAGAATCGACAATTTCGCTGTCGATGTCATCGGCAACGTGTCTCGCTTTGTCCGGCCTTTCATAACCTCGAAGCTCATCGTTGACTTTTTTATCCTGAAGCACTGCGTTAAGTTCCGCTTCCGCAACGTCGGAATGTTTTTCCAAAATCGAATTTATCGCCTCCGCTGCGCGGTCTCGGATCTCGGAATTTTTATTCCGAACCAATGTAAACAGTTCTTCAAAACTTTTCTTCGCTTCTTTTTCGTTTTCATCTAAAACTAAAGCCTCTTCTCTCGAGAGAAATCCTGAAAGCATCTTTACCCACGAAGAATACGAACTCGTTGATTTCATGTTCATGATTTTTTCCTCGCTTTCAGAAAGAAGGTACTTTGAACTTTCAAAAAGCCTTTCCAAAAAATGTTTATAATTTCTCAAACTTTCAAAATCCAGAAATCCTTTTTGCTTTTCCTTTGGAATTTTTGCGAGGCTCAACTCAAAGAAAGAAACATCGTTCTCAGCTTTCTTTCCAAGCTCTTCGGCTTTCGAAAATTTTGCCTTCAACTCCGGATCATTTTCATCAAGCTGCGTTTTCAGCCAATAATAAACCAATTCATCTGCTTCAGCTCCATAGTTCCTCATCCACGCTTCGTATTCATCAAGCGCCTCTTTCAAAACTTCAGGACTTTCAAGATAATCTTTTCGAAGTTTCCACTTGGCAACAAATTCCGAAGTCGCAGCCTGCCAATCCGCGCGCTTTTCCTCGAAACTCTTGCCAGAAGTCAACGGCGAAAAATCCCATCCTGTTTTTATCTGAACATTTTCCATTCCTTAATCTGTGAATCTTTCTTTAAATAAATTTATAGGACAAAATATCTAATATTGTTACTATTAATAAATAACAACAAATAGAAAGGTTTATAAAGTTTGGAATTCTTGAATTAACATCTTAGTAATCCCAATTTAGGTGATGAAAGGAGGAAAAACAAAATGGGTAAACTGACACAAATCTTGCAGGGCATAGGAAAGAAAGCTGTAATTCCTTTAGCTTTTGTAGCAGCAACTGGAGGCGCTTTTGCGCAAGGCGGAGCAGAAAAAGAAGTTTCTATAAAATATGACGCTGGCGCTTGGAATTACATCTCTAGAGCTGTAGATGCTATGTATGGATTTCCGTTAGAGAAAAATGTGGAAACTACTCACAGTATAACCTCTGCGCCAGGGGTTAAGCCGGTGACATATGACCGCACTTCAAGAACCGTTTATAACTTTGCAGTTCCTAAAAACATTGAAAATGATCCCGATTATCAGAAGATGGCATTTTTATTGGCTCAGCAAGGTGATGCAAATCATGACAATTATCTAACTGCAGAAGAAGCTAAAAAAGAATTCGCAGAAACTGTCAAGGCCGTAGAAACTGTGGCTATGAGCAAAGGAGAACGTAAGAAAGCAGAAGCTTATCGGGGATTATATGATTCCATTATGGGGACTTCTGATTAGGCTAATCTTTTCCAATTACCTTAACTCCCGAAAAGTTTATAAAATCACAATCTTTAGAAAAATTGTAAATTCTAGTTACTTTAGAGTAATTCTAAATGCAAGATAAAATGGATCAAGAGTTGAAAAATTCGATTGTAAAGACCGGAACTACTGTAGTCGGTATCGTCTGCAAAGACGGAGTTATAATGGCTGGCGACAGGCGCGGAACAGTCGGCGGGTTGATCTATTCCAAAGACATGGAAAAAGTCATGCAGTTGAACGATTATCTTGTCTTCTCTGGATGCGGTTCAGGGACTGAAATACAAAAAGTTTCACAGCTGGTAAAAGCGGAATTAAGGCTCAAAGAATTGAAATCAAAATCAAGGCCGACAGTAAGACAGTCAGCTTCCCTGCTTTCAAACATTCAGGTTCAGGCAAGTGCATTCCTCATAGCAGGTTTTGACGAAGACGGAAAAGTTTCTCTTTACGATTCTCTTGGAGGAAGGTTTGATGAAGTCAAAGATTATTCCGCAAGCGTTGGGTCTGGAATGCCTTATGTTCTGGGACTTTTGGAAAGACAGTACAAATCAGGTTTGACTGTAAAAGAAGGTGTCGAACTCGCAAAAGAAGCTTTGAAATCATCGACACAAAGAGATCCCGGTTCAGGAAACGGAATGGATATATTCACCATCACTAAAGATGGCATAAAAAAAGTCGTGGACATGGAAATCAAACCGGACTACGGCGATTAAATTTTTTGAAACTAAAGTGATTTCATATTATTCTAAATAATTAACCATAGAAAATGACAGACATTTTGAAAAGCATAAAAGAACAGCTTAGTGCCAAAATCACTGACGCGAATTTCGAAGGCGCGAACATAGTTCTTTACACGGACAACGAGAATTTCTTCCGCGAAGGAGAAGGAAAAATCAAAGAGATAGTTGAACAGATCAAAAAGCGTGTTGAACTCCGCGCAGATGAAAAAATCCTTCCAAGCCAAGAAGAAGCTAAGAAAAAGATTCATGAGATTGTTCCTGAAGAAGCGGAAATAACAGATATTCTCTTCGACAGTTCAAGAAGCATTGTTGTCGTTGAAGCCAAAAAACCCGGGCTTGTTATCGGAAAGCAGGGCTCAATATTTTCAGATATAAGAAAAGAAACGCTCTGGACGCCTCAAGTGCAAAGAAGTCCCGCGATAAAATCTCAAATCACTGAAAACATAAGAAGCGTCTTGTACTCCAACTCCGCTTACCGGAGAAAATTCCTGAATTCTATCGGAGAAAAAATCTACAAGGAATGGAGTTCCGAAAAAATGGACGAGTGGGTCAGGCTTACAATGCTTGGCTCGGGCCGCCAGGTCGGGAGAAGTTCCATCCTTTTGCAAACTCCCAATTCTAAAATTTTGATAGATTGCGGAATTGATGTTGCTTCAAAAGGCGACGATAAATTTCCCTATCTTAATATTTCGGAATTCAATATAAATGAATTGGATGCGGTTATCTTGAGCCACGCCCATATAGACCATGTCGGTCTCATCCCTTATTTGTACAAGATGGGTTACCGCGGTCCGATTTACATGACCCCTCCAACGCGGGATTTGGCGGCCCTCGCTTCGCTGGATCTTATCGGAGTTGCATACAAGCAGGCGGCGCAGCCACTTTTCTCTTCGAAAGACGTTCTTGAAATGGTGAAGCACACGGTTACTCTGAATTACAATGAAGTAACCGACATAGCCCCCGACGTCAGAATAACTTTCTATAATTCCGGCCATGTTCTGGGTGCTGCGATGGTACATTTCAATATCGGAAACGGGCTTCATAATTTCCTTTACACCGGAGATTTCAAGTATGCAAGGACTCGGCTTCTGGACCAAGCGGTTACAAATTTCCCCCGGGTCGAATCTGTTCTCACCGAATCGACTTACGGCGGAAAAAACGACACGCTTCCCCCATTGAGAGAAACCGAAGAAAAATTCCTGAACATAGTAAAGGAGACCATTGAAAAGAAAGGTAAAGTTCTAATACCTGAACTCGGTCTCGGCCATGCGCAGGAAACTGTGATCAGAATGGAAGAGGCCATGAGGTCGGGCAGGCTTCCAAGAATCCCCGTCTATATTGATGGAGTTATCTGGGATATGAATGCAATCCATACCGCTTACCCCGATTTCCTAAGCAGCAAGGTGCGAAATCTTGTTTTCCAGGATCAGAATCCATTCACGTCGGATATCTTTTCGCGTGTCGGTTCTCCTCAGGAAAGGAAGCAGGTAATTGAAGGGGGGCCTTGCGTCGTCATAGCGACAAACGGTATGCTTGTAGGGGGAGCTTCGGTTGAGTACTTCAAGAACTTTGCGGAAAACCCAAACAACACTATGATAATCAGCTGTTATCAGGGAGTGGGAAGCCTTGGAAGGCAGGTCAAAGAAGGCGCAAAGAAAGTTCTTGTGGAAGATCAGGTCGGAAGCGTAGAGGTCAATGTAAATCTCCGGGTTGAAGTTCTGGATGGTTTTTCGGCTCACGCAGGAAGGAATGAAATCATCTCTTTCTTCAATAATATGAGGCCAAAGCCAAAGCGCGTCCTGATAAATCATGGGGAAGTCTCGAAATCCCTCGATCTTTCTTCGACGCTTTACAAGATGAATCGCGTTGAAACCTGCGTCCCGAGAAATCTGGAAACAATAAGATTAAGATAATCATCTCTTCTTATTTCCTAAATAATTAACTTTAAAAATGGATTTTTTATAGATAGACCATGGCAAAAGG
>CAYREP010000018.1:0-9901 GCA_964423375.1 Candidatus Woesearchaeota archaeon
TAATAATGGAAAGAGTTCTTCCGGAACTTACAAAAAGATTCAAGTGTGTTACAGTTTCAGAATTATTATTCCCCTGATCAAAGCACGCTTCCCCAACCGATCAATCGCCAGTGGCCGCTGAAATTTCTTGCGATGCCGACATTGCCGCTTTTCAGGGTGATTGCGGGAATGTTCAACGAGAATTCAGCTTCATTGTTCTTTGCGTCTATTTTTTCAACTATTCCGACGGTGATTGTCGTGTTTATGTTGAGCATAAGCATCTCTTTTGTTTTTATTGGCTCTATGGGCGTTTTATTTGCTTCGGATGTTCCAAGAACTTCCCTGAAGAGCGAGTATTTTATTTTAAGGCTGTTTGTCATTTCAGGGAGGATTCCTTTTTTCGAAACTAAACATCCAGTTAGAGAATCCGCTTTTGTCAGCGACGGATCGAGAGAAGTTTCAATCGCGATGCTTGCGCCGGGAGTAGCTCTTGTTATGGGTTCATTTCCCTTGTGCAGAGAAAGTATTTTGGCTGTTAGGGTTTGGTAAGTTCTTTGGTTCGCTCTTTTTATTGAAAGGCCGGGCTTTATTTCTATTTCATCGCCGATGCGGAGCTCTCCGGTTTTCAGGATTCCTCCGAGGATTCCGCCTTTCAGGTTTTTGATTTCCGAACCGGGGCGGTTGATGTCGAAACTTCTTGCAATTAGGAAAATCGGATCCGATTTGATATCTCTTTCAGGAATCTGAATCTGGCAAATCTCTTCAAGAACTTTAGCGATATTTATTCCTTGCTGGGCGGACACCGGAATTATTGGCGCGTTTTCCGCCGAACTGCCTTTCAGGAAGTTTTTTATCGTTTTGTAATTCTCGAGAGCTTTTTCTTTTGAGACCAAATCTATCTTATTCTGGACGACGATTATGTTCTTGATTTTTTTTGCCTGCAAAACTGTGAAATGTTCTCTCGTCTGCGGCTTTATGCCTTCGTTTGCGGCGATTACCAGAATTGCGGCGTCCATTGTCGCTGCGCCGGAAAGCATTGTCGCCATGAGCATTTCGTGGCCGGGCGCGTCGATAAAAGAGACATACCTTTCGGGCTTTCCCCTGCCTTCGGTGTTATAACCTTCAGAATCTTTAGAGATTATAGCGTCGGCGTAGCCGAGTTTTATAGTGATTCCTCTCTTAAGTTCTTCCGAATGGGTATCGGTGTTTTTGCCTGTGAGGCGTCTAAGAAAAGTCGTTTTTCCGTGGTCGATATGCCCGACGATTCCGATGTTCAAAGAAGGTATTTCCATAAAAATAATTAGGCAGAGAGTTTTTAAGAGTTTGGATGATGCCCCGCTTCCCTTATTGCGCAGGGTTGCCCGAAACAGGGCCTGACCTAAGTTCAACAAATCTCCTTAACTCTCTGGAACCAAAAAGGGCCGCGTAAGATTTATCAAATTCCTCGGGGTTAAGAGATCCTAAGTTTAAGCAATCTGTCCAAAGTTCCAAGGAGCTTTTTATGGTAGATGATCCTTTGAATTTGTAGTCGACGCAATCATTGTATGGATGGTATAATCTAAAACTTGAGTACTGCATGACTTTTTCAGTTCCATCCGGAAATTTTACAATATGTTTTCCAATTGAAACTTCATGACCCACGCCCCCCACAAGGCCATGATAAGGACCTCCATTTATAAGTGCAGCATATTCATAAGTCTTAACAGCCATGAAACTTTTTGGATTTAAAATTTATAAGAATTTTGTTACTGCAAAAGATATTATTCAATAGGATTAACTGTTGCTTCGGCGGGCTGTTCAGTAACGGGGGCTTGAACTTCAGCTTTTTGTTCGGGTTCAGGAGCCTTGTTTTGATCAGGGAAAATCTCGGAAAGCTTTTTTGCCCCTTCTTTCAAGACTTTGAGATTCAGTTGTGCAGTCGCCCCCGAGAGAACTTTTCCTCTTACAGTTTTTCTTAGTCTCAAGCCTTTCGGCCTGTTTTTTGTCCTTGTTCTTTTTCCTTCGTGCTTTGGCCTTTTATTCATGCCTTTGTCATCAAAGTTAAGCAGAACTTTTTTCAAAGCGACGCCTTCGACAGATTCAACCTGCGGAAATCCTGCGCTGTCGCTTGCACCCGTTATTTCAAGTTCATATCCGGACAGATCCGGAGATATTTCTTCGCCTTTTATAATATTATGGATTTCTTTTCCGAATAATTCTTCGCTTTCGGTTTCCAATCTGAAAGTCTTTCCTTTCTCGGCGATATTGATTTTTATTGCCATAGGATTAGATTGACGGGTTGGTTTTTAAAGCTTGCGAAGGCTCAAATGTTTATCCCAATCAGGACAAGAATTATTGCTGTTATCAACTCTATGGTGGCCGCTTTTTTGACCTTTGATCGATCTTTCATGAGTTTTACGATTCCTGTTGAAATTTTTGGAAACATGAAAATCAGAATGCTTTCGAGCAAACCGAGAAATCCGATGACGATTATGACTGAACTGAAGAGACTCATCCTGTTTTTAGCAGTTTAGCCTTTATAATTTTAACGAACTTCAAAATGTAAAGCTTTTTTAAGGGAAGAGATTTTCTTTTTTCATGGATAGGAAAAAATCAGGCAAAGATTTCTCAAAAAAAGGAAATTTTAGCAAGGGAAAAAACTTCAAGAGTTCGGGCTCCAAAGATTGGGTGAGAAGTCCCGTGGTCTACGAGAAGAAGAGAATCGAAGAAATCGCATTTTCTACAAAAGGAAATTATGAAGTTCGCGGTCGAGTAAACAGAATCGCGGTTACAGCAGGGCCTACCGTTTTTGTGATTTCCGACGGCACTGGAAGTTTGCAGTTGAAAGGATTCATTGGGCCCGGAGCAAGAGCCTATCCTGAAATCGAAGAAGGCGATTGCATAAAAGCTTCCGTAAAGCTCGGAGAATTCAACGGCGAGACCGAAGGAGAAATTGCAAAAATAGGAAAGATGGACAGTTCCGAGAAAAAAGATTTTTTGGAATCCATCGAAAAAATAGAATTGGAAAGGGCAAAAGTTGTCCCTCCGAAGTTTTTGGTTGAAAGCCAAATACTCGATAAACTCAAGGATTCTTTTGTCGAAGCGGCGACGCAGATTCGCCTGGCTGTGATTCAGGACAGGCCGATAATCGTCAGACACCACAATGACGCCGACGGTTACAGCTCCGGTTTCGCTTTGGAGAGAGCCATACTTCCTTTGATTGAAAAGCAACATTCTTCTGAAAAGGCGGCATGGGAGTTTTTTATGCGCGCGCCGTGCGCAGCGCCATTTTATGAGATAGATGATTCCATTAGAGACACTGCAACCTCTTTGAGAAATGTTGCAAAGTTTTCGAACAAGATGCCTTTGATAATCATAGCAGACAACGGCTCTTCTCAGGAAGATTTGATGGCGATAAAACAGGGCAAGGTTCACGGCGCCGATTTTATTGTAATTGATCATCACTTTTTCGATAAAGATGTTATTTCAGAGCAAGTTTTAGTTCATGTGAATCCTTTCCTTGTCGGCGAGGACGGAGCGAGATTTTCCGCGGGAATGCTTTGCACTGAAATCGCGAGGTTCATAAATCCTGAAGTGAAGAACGTTTCACAAATTCCTGCCATGGCCGGGTTCGCCGACAGAATAGATCTCGGAAATCCGGAAGTTATGGAAAAGTATCTGAAGCTTGCGGAGAAAGAAGGCTACAGCAAAGAGCTTCTATCGGACATTTCTCTCGTTATAGATTATGTTTCAGCAAAAGTTCGGTTTATGGAAGCCAGAGAATATATAGAAGTCCTTTTCGGAGAACCAAGAGACAAGCAGAAAGAACTTGTCGGACTTTTGGCGCCGTTCATCAAAAGTTTGGACGCTAAAGGATTGAAAATCGGAAAAGCCAATGCGCAAGTTGAGAAGCTCGGAAAGACAAATTTGCAGACTTTGCACTTCGACGAATTTTTCCCGGGTTTCGGATTTTTCCCCAAGCCCGGCAGAATTACCGGACTTGTTCATGACACTTTGCAGACTGAAAAAAAAGTTACAAGTTTAGTGACTGCGGGGATTATGGCGACGGCTATAACGCTTCGGGCTACCGACGAAGCCAACTTCTCTGTTCATGATCTGATAGACTTTTTCAATAAAAAAGCGCCCGACGCTTTTGCGGAAGGCGGCGGACACAAGAACGCGGGTTCTATAACTTTCCTTCCAAACAAGCAGAGTGAAATTGTTGAATTGTTGAAAGAATTTGTTAAGGGAAGAAATTAAAATCTAAGATGTTTATTTACGTTAGAAGATTTAAAGATGCTTATCGAGAAGGCAGAATTCATGCAGGCATTGTGAATTGGTTTCTTTATCCGGGTTCTTCAGATTCCTGAAGGTTTGATAGGGGAAATGATTATGACAATGAGCGGGGGATTATATTATCAATCGCTTATCTTAATAATGCAAAGATGGCGCAGAAAAGCCTTCTGGAAAAAATTGCGTGTTCACTTGGTTTTGAGATGGGTAGACTAAACCCTTTAATGCCTCATGTTAATGACATTGAATTTGTCAAAAGAGATAGCGATTAAATTGCCCGAAGAATTTTTAAACTTATTTTACATAAGCAATTTATGCCGAAAAGAAAAAGAGGAGCGCGAAGAGATTCGAAATATGGCTGGAAGCGCGAGATGAAAAGAGAATGGAGAGATGACATGAAATGCCAAAAATATTGCGGCTGGAAATGCGGATGCCGCCATCAAGGAGGATTTCTCGGAGGGCTTTGGTTCGCTGGTTGGCTGTTCACGATCGGACTTTTGAAATTAACTTTTTGGAAAGCGGTTCTTGCAATCTTGATTTGGGCTTATTATCTCGGAGTTTATTTTGCGGGATTGGCTCATTGAGTTTGTTTTGAGAAATTGTTTTGTTTCTTTTTTCCGCCCAACTCGCGCCCACGATTTGAATTATGTTCCAAATTTGCCAAATCGTAAACGCTCGACCGCACCCTAATAACAGAATACTAAATTAATATCGTTGAAGTGCGAATTTCATTATCGATTCTAACTTAGTCCGGGCAGGACAGAAATAAATTTATTTTCCCCATTCGGGCCTTGTGCGGCGCTTGATTTCCGCGATTTCCTGAAGCGTTGAAATTTCTTTCGGCGTGAGGAGGTCTTTGTTTTTCCTGAAGTTCCTGAACTGGCTTTCGCTGATATCGGAGTAAAGGAAATCTTTGTCTGCGAGTTTTCTTTCGTAGTTTATTCCGGGAACGGAAATCGCGACTTCCATGCCTTCATGAGCTTCGTCCACTGATTTTCTATCGGATTCAATGTGCTTTGTCCTGCCGATTTTTTCTTCGTTTTCATCCATGAGATTCACGCCGTGCGTTAATTTTCCTGCTTCGATCGCCACGCCGAAAATCGCGGGATTCGTGTTTCTGAAAACATATTGGTGAAGAAGTTTTATTTTGCAAACAGGAGAAAGAGACATTAAACGCTGTTTTTCTATTTCCGCGCTTTTCGCTTTTCTGAAATCGACAAGGTTTTCTATGAGCTTGTAGACGACATCGTTTTCAATGACTTTTATCTCTTCTTTATTGTTTTGCAGAAGTTCTTTGGCGTCTTCGTCCATCGTTACATTGAATCCTACTATCGCCGCGTCAAGCTCGTTGATTTCAAGATTCGCTTTTGCTGAGATCACGTCGGCTTTGTTGATTTTTCCTATGCCTGCTTTCACGACAGGAACGTTGCTTTGATTTAGGAGAACGAGCAAAGCTTCCAGACTTCCAAGCGAATCCGCTTTTGCGATTATTCCCTGCTTTTCAGTCTTTATGTTTTCGGAGATTTCTTTTTTGAAAGTTTTTTCGATTTCATTCTTATCGTTGCGGAATTCTACGAAAGGCATGCCGGGCAGGATTTCCGACTTTTCAACTAACTGGAGGCGGAGGCCGGTTGCCGCCAAAGCTTTTTCTTTGGTTTCGAATTTTGAACTAAGAGGTTTGATCTCTTCCAAGATTCTGATTTTTGTGATTATCGCATGGCCTTCGAAATCCGAAACTGCGATTTCGTCTTTTTTTTCAAGCTCGCCGTCGTAGAGAATCGCTTCGGCGTAGCTTGTGTCTTTAGCTTTTTTTACTTCCAGGATGACTCCTTTAGCGCGCTCGCCAAGTTCCAGGCGGCTTTGCAAATATCTCTGGCTTATTCCGCACATCATCATGATCAATTCAGGGATTCCTTCGCCGGTTCTTGCGGAGCATGGAACGAGAGCGATTTTTTTTGTGAAGTCTGTTATGTTGTAAAAAAGATCCGCGTCAAAGCCGTAACTGTCAAGCGAGCCGATCAGAGTTAGGTATCGCTCATCGAAAAGCTGTTTGACATTAGCAGGCTGAGACTCTATGTTGCTTTTTAGCGGAGTTGGGGAACCTTCTTTCAAAGACCTCCAACCGGAGACATTGTCAATCTTGTTAAGCGCGATTATGAAAGGCGTTTTGTTTAACTTAAGGATTTGGATGACTTCCGCCGTTTGCGGTTTTATGCCTTCGTTGATGTCTATGACGAGAATCGCGAGGTCTGCCAAGCTTCCCCCTCTTTTGCGGAGGTTGGTGAAAGCCGCGTGGCCGGGCGTGTCTATGAACAAAAAGCCCGGAACATTTAATTTAACTCCCGATTTTTCCACGATCGGATAAGTTTTTTTCAGCATTTCCATTGGATAAAGAGAAAAGGAAATCTTTTGAGTTATGCCGCCGGATTCTCCCGACTGAATTGAACTGTGGCGCAGCCTGTCCAGTATAGAAGTCTTGCCGTGATCAACATGGCCGCAGACAGTTACAATCGCCTGGCGGATTTTTTTGTATTCCATAAAACTTAATAGAGGAATAGTTTAAAAAATCTTATAATAAGAGAAATTCATGGAATCGGATTTTTTCCTTTACGATGAAAATAGAAAGCCGTTTTTTGCGGATGTCGGTCGGCGAATTGTCAGATACCCGGTGGATGAAAAGATAATTGTCAAACCACACCGGAGTTTCAAGGGATGGGTCAGCACGGACAGGGTTCCGCCGATATATTTGAATTCCGGTCTTGAACCTTCAGAGAGGATTCTTACTTTGCTGCACGAAATGCATCATCTTACCTTGGATAGAAACGGCTTAAGCTTTCTTAATATAGAAGAAGCAATAAAGATATTTCCTGATTGTTCCGAAAGGATATCTGCACTTTATTCTGAAAGGAAAACTAAAGAGATGGATGCAGAAGAATGGTACGGACTTATACGGAAGGGAAAAGCGGGAGAGATTGAATTTATGAGAAAGTGCGGGCTTAAAGATTTGAGAGACGCGCTTTATGAGGTGATCCTTCCAAGGAGCATAGCTCCTGACAGGAATCCAGATATAAAAAAAGCCATGAGGGAAATGAACAATCTTGCATGGGACTGCCTAGAAAGATTTTACACAATCTCTGCTGAAACCATTGAAGATATATTGAAAAAAGATCATCCTGAAAAATATCTTGAAATCCAGAATCGGGTAGCGGACGCGTATTCGCGATATATTCAATCCTTTGAAGCTGCCGCGCATATTGATCCAAAAAAGTGATCACTTTGGGAAGAGATCTTTGAAGACTTCGTTCATATATAAGATTGCCCAATTTCTCAGGAAAAGCGCTCCTGGATAATAATCGATGTTGTGGGTTCCGTAAGCGAATCCTCTTGAATATTCTCTAACTTTTTCAGATTCAAATTCCCTTGTTTTCTCGGCGGAGAACTTTACATATCTGCTGGGAATTAATGTTTTGCAATCTTTATCATTTGCATTGAAATACAAAGAGCCTCCTGCATCTCTGCTGATAGACAATCCCGATGCAAATCCATTTTCTTCTACTTTAACGCGGTCTTCCCAGAAACCCAAAATTTCCTGACGTCCAGAATTGTTAATTATCTGGGGTTTTCCTCGCAGGTAAACTTGTTTAATTTGGTCTTTTTGCCATTCTTCGATGTCTCCTGTTTCAACAGAATCAGTCAGATCATTGTACCAATCATCAACCGCTTGCGGAAAAATTTCTTTTGCCAGTTTTGGATTTATTGAAACGTCTTCGCTAAGGAGCATTGGGTGGATTGGAATCCAGAAACATATTTCATTAAGGATTGGGAGCTCTTCTTTTTTCAGGAATAATTTTTCAAGTTCCATATGTGTTCTCAAAAACAATTTAATTTTTAAAGGTTCATAATTGGAAAATTATATGGCAAATGCAGATAACCTCCATAAAGTGGTCCAAAAGCTGGCTGAGATAGCATGGGAGATCGAAGACAGTCCATTTAATATGAACGCTCTTTGCTCTGACGCAACTTTTGATTTAATACAGGGTAGCAGAAGGATTCTTCACGCAGATTTGAATAAAGGGACTGCGAAATTTTATTCTCCCTCTGCGCTTCCGAACAGGTATTTTGACAAATTTGCGGGAACGCTTGAAGATGCCGGTGTTGTGGTAAGAACTCCTCAATCTTATAATTTTAGATAGAAAGAACATATGGAAATAAGAAAATACAAAACTAGATCTCAGGGAAAAAATTCAGATAGGTCTACGGAGTCGCAGGAAGATTCCCTGCCTGAAACACCCGGTTTTTATCAGACCGAAGATTCCCATGTAAAAGAATTCAGAGAGAGGTGGAAAGAATTTACCCGTGGAGACTGGTACGGTTTTGACTGATTCTAAATTATTACAACCAGCCCAATAAAATAGCTACCCCCACTGCGAACATCAAGATTCCTGCTATGAGGTGAAGTATTTTTATGTTGAAGTCCTTCCATTGCGAGACTTTTTCCGTCTTTGTCAATCCGAAGTAAACTAAGAAGACTATTATGAGCATTGGAATTACGAAGATTAAGTTGTAGTAAAGGAGCCAGAGAACGACTTTTGCGAAACCCAGATCGGAAAGCAGGCCGGACGCAATCGCGTAAGGGCCCATCGTGCATGGCAGAAGGAAGATTGTCACGAAGAAGCCGATGAAGAAAGCGCCAAGCGGGGAAGTCATTTTTTCTATTATCTTCTTGACTTTAGGCCTTGCTGAAAGCGGCATTTCGGTCGCGAAGCCGCCTTTTTTGTAAGCGAAGAATTCCTTTATGTTCAGCGCTCCGAGAATCATTGCGAGAATCGCGAAGCCGTCGTAGATGTAAACCTGACTTTGCCTTATCGCCTCCGAGATTGCGTGGAAAATTTCAACCAGAACTATCCCGTAGAACATGTAACCTATGACAACTGAAAGCACGAATGCCAAACCGCCGAGGAGGACTTTTCTTTTTTTGTTCGGGTTGTTGAATAAAATTGATACCAAGACCATGGTCAGGACAGCGAAAGCGCACGGGTTTACGGAGTCCGCCAAAGCGAGCATCGTTATTCTTGCGAAGTTTATTACGTCTGTCATTTTTCACCTTCCCCTTTCTCAGGCATTTCTATTTTTATTGCCTTGCCGTTTATAATTGCATCGGAAATCTTTTTCCTTGCAGACTGGAGAATTCTGTGGAAAGTTGGCTGGGAAATTTTCATTTTTTTAGAACATGCATCCTGTTCCAGGCCGAGATAATCTTTAAGCCTTATGGCTTCACACTCATCTGATTTTAGGGATATTTCTGCAAGCTCTCGCAGGGGAATCCCTCGGGGCTTGAAATAAACTGCATTTGGGTTAAAAAGAATTCTTCTTGAAAGTCTTGGTCGCGCCATTTAATCGTGTTCCTTGAATTTTAAATCCAGTTCTTTGTCGTGTTTTCTGAGCCATTCGATAATCATCGCGAGATGCTCTTTTTCTTCGTCGCGATTGTGTTCAAGGATTTTCTTGAGTTCCTTGTCTCGCGTTTCAGAGATTCTTCTTTCGTACCAGTTTATCGCTTCAGTCTCTTCGATAAGGCTTTGCCTTGCCTTATTCAGATCGCTGTCTTCAAGATCTTTTGAATACATGTTAATGAATTCATATTCATAAC
>CAYREP010000019.1:0-7634 GCA_964423375.1 Candidatus Woesearchaeota archaeon
TGTCCAGTTGTATCCTACAATGACTTCCTTTCCTCCATATCCAAAGAAATCTATAATCCGATTGCCTTGAGAATCTCCCCAAATCGCAGCAAGAAGATAATCAAAATCAGAAGTGTCAACAGGATTATCTTTCAAACTTTGCATCAGATAACCTCTGGCTTCGCCCACATCTCCGTGATAAACTTCTTCGAGACCTGCTTTGTGAACATAAGCTCTCACTGGAGGAAGATTAAACCCCGCTACAAAACCTGTACGCATAAAATAATCTCGAAGAAATAGTTTTTAAGATTTATTAGGATAGATTTCGAGAATAATTTTATAAACAAAACTTCCTTTAAGATTACATTGCCAATTTTTGGTTACATTATGGCTAAGATGAAAATAAACAGACCTTTTGATTTCTTAGAGCAAGCGAAAGGCAAATCGATCATTATAAGATCTGCCGACGGAAAAGAACTTACAGGAAGACTAAGGAGCTTCGACCAGAACTTAACCTTAGTTCTTGAAAATGTCTTGATTGACAATAAGAAGTTTCCGGTATTGATTCTAAGAAGATTCAGCGGCATAATAAGTTTGAAATAAACAACTTGCCAAAGAATTTAACTTTTACTTAGTGGATACTTTAAAGATTTTGGAGCATGAGATAGAAGACAATAATTCTTAAAAATAAGACTCTGCATAAACAAATATGACTTGGACAGAACAGGAGATTAAAGAATATGGGAAAATAAGGATGAGGGAACTCGGCCCCCTCTATGCAACCGCAGGAATAAATATAAATAATCCTGAAGGGAGAGCAAGATATCTCGCAGAAGACGTGCTAAAATTGACCATGACTGATCAGGATATAATAATGAGTATAGCAAAAGAGAGAGGCAAAGCACAGGCATTAAAAGAGTTAGAAATCACCGTATTAAGCACCTTTTTCTAATTTATCCAAAAACTCTCTTATAATAAAGTTCCCGGTTCACATCCTGATATTTTGGATTTATTCTGAATTTCAAAAATCTCCTCAATCCGGCAGGCCGATATTTTTCCCCGATAACTGTTCCGGCAAGTTTCCTGAATTCTTCGCTTCCCCTCGATCTTGGATTTTGGACGAAAGCCGGAACGAAATTCGAAGCGGACTTTATGACATTAACATCATGAGGAATCACCGCCATAACAGGAACTTCAGCGGTGTCTTCAATCTCGGAAATCGATAGTTCAAAGGGCTTGTTGTAAACCTTGTTGAGAATCAAGCCGTCAATCGCGATTCCTCTCGATCTTGCGTCTTTTATCGATTTCAGCGTCGTGCTCAAAGTGGGATAATCCGGAGTCGTGACAACAAAAAGATTATCCGAAGCCAACATGACTGCAAGAGTTTCGTCGTTCAGTGCCGGCGAAGAATCTATCAGAATAATGTCGTATTTTCTTTTCAGTTTTCTAAGTTTTTCTCTTAACCTCAAGGGATTGAATCTTCCGCGATAGAAAATTGATGCAGGCAAAAAATCGAAATTAAAATCATCCATTTTTTGAATCGCGTTGCGTATATCTTTTCCGGCTCCAATCACATGATGCAGCGTGACTTCCGGACTGATAACATTCAGATGCACCCCAAGATTGGGCGCTGAAAAATTTCCGTCAACAATCAAAACTTTTTTGCCCGCTTCTGCAACAGCCGAACCAAGCGACAATACGGCAGAAGTCTTACCAACACCCCCCTTTAGGCTCAAAATGCCTATAGTCTTTCCCATAATATATTTTGCAGAATATACTTTAAAAAGATTTTCAATAGTTTGTCCCAAAAACCGGCAACAATTTTGAAGTTAATCCGAATAAAATCGGCTCAGCAAGCTCAAGATATTTTCTTCGCAGAATTAATCTTGGCAGATTCGATTATTATTAAACCAATCCGAGCGAAGCGAGAGAATTTCTGGGGCGCGGCGGGCGGGAAAGATTAAATGAATATAACTCCAAGCCTCATCACAACATTTAAAAAACTAAATCGCAATCAATTTCCATGCCGAAAAAATCTTCCAAAAAAGAAGCAAAAGCAGAGAAAGCTTCCGAAACAGATGCGAAAAAGCCGGAGAAAAAGGCGCTTTCAACAGCCGAATTCGAGAAGAAAGTTGTCGAGTTAGCTAAGACCGGCCTGACAAGCGAAAAAATCGGAGAAGCTTTAAGGCGCGAAGGGATCCACCCGCAGGAACACGGAAAAAAGATTTCAAAGATCTTAAAAGAAAAAGAACTTTACGTGAATCCCGACCTGAAGAACGTATCCGCAAAACTCGAAAGAATAGAAAAACATAGAGGAAACAACAAGCAAGATAAAAGGTCCCTGAAGGACAGGGAAAGAATTTTTGGAAGGCTTAGAAAACTCAAAGCATATCACTCGAAATAATAAAGCAAAGGAGGTGTAAATGGAACTGCTTTCAGCACAATTACATGACAGGCTTAATCAAATCGCTGAAGAATTTCTTAAAATTCCGAAAGACATGGAAGTGCAGATAGTCAGCCATTTCGACACGGACGGCATAACTTCCGCAGCAATTCTTGTAAAAGCGATGAAAAGATTTGACAGAAAATTCAGCATAAGAATCGTTAAGAACCTCACCGAAGAAGTCATCTTGAAGATGGACAATAGGAAAGTGACCGTCTTTTCGGATCTGGCATCCAACTCTCTGGAACATCTCAGAAGATTCAGGGAAAAAGTTTTCATCCTGGACCATCACGAAATCAGCCAGGAGATTCCCGAAGGAGTATTCCTTGTAAACCCGCAGATGCATGAAAAAAAGGAAGAGATAAGCAGCTCCGGACTTTGCTATCTTTTTGCTAAACATCTGAATGAAGAAAACACCGATCTCGCATCGCTCGCGGTCGTAGGCATGATAGGCGATTCCATAGAAAATCTTGACGTGATGAACAACGAGATTACGAAAGACGCGGAGATGGTCATAAAAAAGGGCATTCCGCTTTATCCTTCCACTCGGCCGCTGAACCGTGTCCTGGAATTCAGTTCCGAGCCTTTTATCCCGACAGTTACCGGCGATCGCGAAGGCACGATGCAGTTTCTTAGGGAGATAGGTTTCGAAAGACAAGACGGCAAATATAAGAGCCTCATGGAACTCACCGAAGATGAAATGACAAAGCTTGTAACTTCCGTCCTGCTGAGGCGAACGGAGAAAGACAATGAAAACCTCATTGGAAATATTTATCTTGTAAAACATTTCAACCAGCTTGAAGATGCCCGGGAGATGTCTGCCAGAATTAACGCGGCAAGCAGGCAGGGCGAACCTTACACCGCAATCCTTTATTGTCTCGGAGAAGCAAGTTCCAGAAAAAAGATAGAACGCCTTCACGCCAAATACCGGCAGATGATAATCTCCGGCTTAAAACTTGTCCAAAATTTGGAACAGATAAAAGGCAGAGGTTACACTATCATAAATGCCCGTTCCGAAATAAACGACACCATCATAAGCGTTGTGACGACCATCCTTTCAAAATCTTCCCTTTATCCCGAAGGCACCGTGATAATCGCCATGACCTATGCTGAAGATGAAAAGATAAAAGTCTCGGCCAGAACCGTAAAGCAGGGAAGGAACGTCAGAGATATTTTAGGTCGCATCGTAACTGAAATTGGCGGCGAGTTCGGGGGACACAAATACGCGGCGGGCTGCACGTTTCCGATTTCAAAAGAAAATGAATTCACCGAAAAAATCAAGAAAGATCTCGAGATAGAATTGGTAAGGGTTTAGCGTTTAATGTTTCTTTTCAAAAACCTTTAAAACCTCATACTTTCTTTCTAATTCATGGAACTTGAAGAAGGCGACGTTGTACTTTGTACGGTAGACAGGATTGTGGGAACAACCGTATTCGTAAAGATGCATGTCAGCGGCGGCGATCGCGAAGGCAGCATAGTCACGAGCGAGATAGCTGCGGGAAGAATCAGGAACCTTCGGGATTATGTTGTTCCCAAGAAAAAAATAGTCTGCAAGATTTTGAGGATTTCTGGAAACCACATTGACCTTTCCCTTAGAAGAGTTACCCAGAAAGAACAAAAAGAGGTCATGGAAGAATACAAGCTTGAAAAAAGCTACGCCAGCATACTGAAAACAATCCTAAAGGAAAAGACCGACGAAGCCATAAAAAAAATAACCGAAGAAGAACGGCTTTATGATTTTTTCGAGAATGCTAAGGAAGACTCCAAGAAACTTGAGAAACTGGTCGGAAAAGAAAACTCAAAAAAGATTCTTGAGATAATCAATTCCCAAAAACAGAAAAATTTCATTGTCAAGAGAGAGATAAGCCTCAGAACAACGAAACCAAACGGCGTAGAAACAGTAAAATCAATTCTCGGAAAAGCCGAAGGAGTGGAAGTAAAATATATCTCTGCGGGCCGCTATTCCCTGAAATCCGAAGCAGGTGACATAAAAACCGCCGACACAGTTTTAAAAAACATTCTGTCTGAAATAGAAAAAGCCGCGAAAAAAGAAGGCGCCGAATTTAGTGTAGTAGAAAACAAATCCCAAAAGTAAAATGAAACTCAAAAAATGCAAATCGTGCAACGCATACACAATGAAAGACAAATGTCCGAAATGCAACTCTCCAACGCGCGAAGCGCATTACAAATTTATAAAGTTCAGGTTCGAAAAATAATCAAAACAGCTTCCTCTGCTCCTTAGTTTCCCTAACTTCTTTTTTGACAATCTCCATATCCTTCTCCCACTCGCCCAAAAGGTTTCGGTTGTAAATTATCGCCGCAGGATGGAACAGCGGAATAAGTTTGATTTCCATTCCATAAAAATTTATTTCCTTAACTTTTCCGTGAACGCTTGTTATTCCTTGTTGCGAATTTATCTTCTCCAAATCTCCGAGAGCAAGGAAAAATTTTGTCGCATGATTTCCAAGAGAACAAATTACTTTTGGTTTCATTTCCTTTATTTGTTTTACAAGATAAGGGGTATGCATCTTGACTTCATCCGGCAAAGGATCCCGATTCAGGGGAGGCCGGCATTTCAAAATATTCGTTACGTAAATGTCCTGCAAACTCAGTCCGACTTTTTCAAGAAGCTTGTCGAGATTTTTTCCCGCGGCGCCGACGAAAGGAATGCCTTGCTCGTCTTCATTTTTTCCCGGCGCTTCGCCTACAAACAAAATGTCCGCATTTTCATTCCCCTTTCCAAAAACAATGTTTGTGCAATTTTTGCAAATTTCAGTTTGCCTAATCAGTTTCAATTCGGGGCAATCTTCCATAAAACAAGGAATTATACAAAGCTTTAATATTTTTCTAGTGTCTGGCTCTTATAACTATCCATGCCATAACCCCGATGATAATCAGCCCGACAACGGAAACAATGATCCAAAACCATGTTGACCCCGCAAAGTTTGAAGGAATTGCCGAAGTTCCCGTTTGTTGGGATTCATTCTGCGCGGCAAGAGCCTTTTCGGAAATTGCAAAATAGCTGAACGAACTGACAGTCGCATTGTAATAGTAATAATTATCGTCCTGACTTGAATAAATGGCATTCAGGTCATTCCACGAACTCGAAGAATTGTCGAACTTGAAAAGCGAAATTTCGCTGTAGTTTGCGCTGTTGTCCGAAACCCAAGACCTATTGACCCTGATTTCCATTGTGGCATTGGAAAGAACATTTTCAAGATTTAAAGTATCAACATGGAAATACTGGAAAATCGTCCCCGGAGCCGCAACTTGGACGTCGGAAGGCTTGTCGGAATAAGCCACAACGGTAAATTGGACATTGCTTGTGTCGTTGTTTACGTTTATCGTGACTTGTTTCAGGCCGACATTTGAAGAGAATCCGCTCACAACAGCCGGCGTTCCGGCAGTTATGCTTGCAAAGGCGTTTTGGCTTGTCGTGGTTGTGGTGGCTGAACCGCCGGTGCCCGGAGATGAAGAAGTTGCCGCATAGACAATGCGGTAAGAGGTCGTAGTGCTTCCGGTATTCCCGATGTTATCCCCAAAGGTGCAGGTCAGGGAAAACGTTCCGATGCTGGAGGTTGAAGGATAATGGGGGTAAGAAGTCAGGCTGGAATTCACACCGGAATAAGAATCTGAAGGCAAACACGTGCATGTAACGTTAGTATCTGCGTAAAGGTCTCCCGTCGGCGAACAGCTGAAACTTGCTGTCGGCGCGGAATTGTCAACTCCAACCAAAGTCAAACTTTGATTTTCCACATTTCCCAACGTGTCGGAAGCGTTAATCCACAAGGTGTAATTCCCGTCCGCAAGATTTGTAGTGTTAAAAGATTGCGAACAGTTGAATCCGGTCGCCGAACTAACATAACCGCAACTTGTGAAAAGCGTCTTAGAAAAATTCCCGGTGGAGTTTCCAAACCAAAAGTACATTGTTGAATTCGTAACATTTGTCGTTGCATCCGTCGCATTCGCGTAAATTGTGATGTTCTGTCTTTTCCACCCCGCAGAAGGCGAACTTATTGAAATCGCCGGGACGGTATTGTCTATCGTAATTCCGGTATTATTATCTGTCCGTCTTGCCGTCGAAGTTCCGTTAACAGCAGTGGCATTAAAAGTGTTTAAAGTTCCGTCCGGCAATGCAGCAGTGTCATAAGAGCAGGTAAAAGGTCCGGCGTTCCCGGTGCTGTTGAAACAGAGCAGTTTCCAACTCGAGCCCGTTGAGTTCCACCAATAAAAAGTAACGTTCGTTGCCGCGGTTCCGGTTATTGTTGCATTGAAAGTATAAGTTCCGGAGATATTTTCATTCGATGCGGGAGAAACCAAACTGACTCCGGAAAGTGTAGCCGATGCAAAAGCGGACAAAAGCAGTATTGCAAAGACAAAAATACCTAAAGACAAAAACTTTTTCCGATTCACCAACCTCTTTAACATTTATAATTTACCGAAGAATTATATATAAAAGTTTCTAACGCCCGGCCAATAACTGATAAACAAAACAACTAAATTTATAAATCAAAATCTCAAAGGTTTCCCATGGAACGGGAAAGAACTTTGGTATTGCTGAAACCTGACGCGGTCCAGCGCGGCTTGGTCGGCGAAATCATAAGCAGATTTGAAAGGGTCGGCATGAAGATTGCGGCGATAAAAATGATTCAGGCGCCTCGTGAAACTCTTGAGAAACATTATTACAAAGATGAAAAGTGGATGAAAGAAAAGGGCGAACTTTATAAGAAAAAACTCGGCCTTCCCGAAAACACCGACCCGGTGCAAATAGGAAAAAATTTAGTCGATGGCCTTGTGGAAGATATGCAGATTTCTCCGATAATTGCCATGGTGCTTGAAGGCCATAACGCGGTTTACACCGTGAAAAGGTTGACCGGACCGACAAACATCGACGAAGCGGCTCCGGGAACAATTCGCGGAGATTATTCCCACGACACTTTTGAACTGGCGAACAGGTCAAACCGGCCAAACCTCACTATCATCCACGCAACGGACAATTCCGCAGAAGCAAAGAAAGAAATTGACTTTTGGTTCTCGCCCGATGAGATCCACGCATACGAAAAGCCGGAAGAAAAAATTCACTACAGGGTAAGAAAATAATCCGGCTTGAGGCAAACCAAAAGCCTTAATTATCAGAATATTTCTATAAACACAACAGATTGCAAGCCAAGCCCTTGTAGTTCAGTCTGGATAGAACACAACCTTGCGGATG
>CAYREP010000019.1:7734-9283 GCA_964423375.1 Candidatus Woesearchaeota archaeon
TCAAAGAAACTAAGTGGGCAACAACAAAAAGGTTGAAACCGGGGTTCAAATCCTCGCGGGGGCATTTAGATAGCGAGGATTTGGGATGCAGGATCGAAAACCCGCAGGTGGTTTTCATTCAGATTCTCGCGGGGGCATTTTTTGAATTCATAATCGACATTTAAAAAAACACTAAATTCTAGAAACATAAAATGTCAAAAACTAAAGATAGAATAGGAGAATATTGGAAAGCAATTGCCGAGGGAGTAGTCTCAACCATTTTACTTTATGTAATAATGAGTCAAAACTCCTTGGGATTATTCATTGGAATTATGTTAATATTAACAGACATAATCATATTATTATACTCCACATTTAAACTTGAAGATCCCAAAATGCTGATAGTGTTTTTAATAACGGAATGTCTAACAAAAAATAGTTAATCACTTATCACTATCTCTTATCCCCGCATTCGTAACCCAGTAGACTGCTTCGTTGTCCGGCAGGTTTGGCGAGTCTATAAGTTTCGCAACTCTTGAGCCTTGTTTTCCTCTTCTAAGATACATTCTGTATGTTGACGCGTGGCCGACTATATTCCCGCCGATTGCCGTCGTCGGATCGCCGAACATCTGCGCAGGATTTGCCATGACTTGATTTGTAACATAAATTGCTATGTTGTGCGTCTCCGCGAGTTTCATGAGATCGTGCATGTATCGGTTAAGTTTTTGCTGCCGGTCCGCCAACTGGCCTCTTCCTGAAAACTCCGCTCTGAAATGCGCAGTCAGGGAATCTATTATCATAAGTTTTATCGGTTCGCCTTCTTTTATCATTTCGGTTATTCTGTCAAGCAGCAAAATCTGGTGGTCTGAGTTGAACGCCCTCGCAACCAGGATATTTCTCAGAACCTTGTCGGGATTTGCGCCCAGACCTTCAGCGATTTGTTTAATCCTTGCAGGCCTGAAAGTTCCTTCTGTATCTATGAAAACGCATTTCCCTTCGGCTCCCCCTTTCTCCACAGGCAATTGAACATTAACTGCTAAAGTAGAACCAAGTTGCGTCTTACCTGAACCGTAAGCCCCGAACGCTTCGGTTATGGCGCGGCTCTCTATCCCCTTTCCGCCAAGCAGGTTATTCAGGCTCTCGCTTCCAGTTGTAATGTGATGGATGTTTCCCCGTTTTTCCTCAAATTCGGTTCCGGACATGAAGTCAAGTTTCAGCATCTGCCTCGCGGCCTGTATGGCCTTTCTTGCAACAGCAGCAGAAACGCCTGAAGCATCGCCGACGGTCGCAGGACTGGAAACCGCCAAAGACATTAAATCAAGAATTCCCGCATTTTCCAGCTTCGCAGCAACGGCAGGCCCGATTCCGGGAAGGTCCGTAAGTTCAGGTTCCTTTTCAATCTTTGTCTCTTTCTTTGCTTTCTTCTCTTCTTTTTCTTCGTCCGCCATGTTAACTTCAAAAATCTCCACTATATAAAGATTGTTCGTCTGGCAGATATATTTTGAAAGATAACCTCCGCCATAAAACTAACACTCTGCGCTGACATTAAATGAATCTAAGCAAACAGTAT
>CAYREP010000020.1:0-3145 GCA_964423375.1 Candidatus Woesearchaeota archaeon
TGGAAAGGATTGAACCAACCAGAATAGCATTATCACTTATTCTGAATCACAAGAAAATATAAATACCTTGCAAAGCTTGTTTATTCAAAATGCCACACCAATGCGTAAAATGCGGAGAGTTCTATCCGGCAGGAAGTCGGGCTTTGTTAGACGGATGTTCAAAATGCGGCGGACACTTCTTTTTCTACGTACGAGATGATCAAGTCCAAAAAATAAAAGAAAACCCTCTTGAAATTCCCGAAGCCGAGAAGACCAAAATAGAAAAGGACATTCGCGATATTGCGGGAATCACCGATGAATATACTCCTGTGATCTTAGACATTGAATCAATCAGAGTTACCGGAGAAGGAAAGTTTGAAATCGATCTTGTAAAACTATTCAGCGAAAAGAGACCTCTTGTCTACAAACTAGAGGAAGGAAAATATATAATAGACATCGCCTCTACATTTAAGCAGGCACAGCAAGAGAAAGAATAATTCTTCAATAAACTTATAAATCTTGCAAGCGTGATTTGAAAATGAGCAAGATGAATTCTGTCCTAAAGGAAATCTTGAAAGAAGCCAAACCTTCCGAGGAAGAAACAAGGAAGATTAATTCCCATGTAAAGAGCTTCTTAACTGCATTCGAAAAAAGCGCGAAGAAACTTAAAATAGATGTTGAGCCTTTTGTCGGGGGTAGTTTCGCGAAGAAAACTTTGGTGAAAAAAAACAGGTATGACGTAGATGTCTTCGTGAGATTCGGAGAAAAACATAGAGGAAAAGACATCTCCGAGTTGGCGGGAAAAGTTTTGAAGAACATGAAACTTAAAGATTTTGAAAAAGTGCACGGTTCCAGAGACTATTTTAAAGTCAATGTCGAATCCTGGTTTTATTTTGAGGTTGTCCCAGTGATGAAAGTTTCAAATCCGAAAGATGCAGAAAACATAACAGACCTTTCTTATTATCATGTAAAGTATGTAAACAAAAAGGCGAACAGCAAGATTCTCGATGAGATAATTCTTGCAAAGCTTTTTTGCGCAGCTAACAGAGTTTACGGCGCCGAGAGCCACATCAAGGGGTTTTCGGGTTACTCGCTTGAACTTTTGATGATTTATTACAAGACCCTCGAAAAGTTTTTGAAAGCCATCGCAAAGGCTAAAGAAGACAAAATAATAATCGATATCGAGAAACTTTACAGGAACAAAAACCAGATCATGTTAGACCTGAATTCTTCGAAGCTGGAATCTCCGATAATTTTAATTGACCCGACATACAAGCAAAGGAACGCGTTGGCAACGTTGTCTAACGGCAGTCTTGAGAAATTAAAAAAAGCTGCGAGAGAATTTTTGAAGAGTCCTAAGACTGAAAGTTTCGCAGAAAAGAAAATAGATTTTTCTGAGCTTGAAAAAGCCGCAAAATCGCGAAAGGAAGAATTTTTGCTTTTGAAAATTTCCACGAAAACCCAGAAAGGAGCAATTGCGGGAAGCAAACTTTTGAAGTTTTACAATCAATTGTATTCGGAGATCTCAAGACATTTTGAAATCGAAGATCGCGGATTTTACTACCGCGATGAACAAGATGCGGACTGTTATTTTATCGCAAAGAAAAAAGGCAAGGAGATTCTTCGCGGTCCACCGACTAGCAAAGAAAAGCAGGTTTTGATGTTTAAGAAAAAGCACAAAAAAACTTTTACGAAATCCGGAGTAATTTATGCCGAAGAAAAAATGGAAACTTCGCTGAAAGATTTCGTAAAGAACTGGAAAGCCAAAAACAAAAAAATAATCGACGATATGTATATTTCGAATGTTGAAGTTTTGAAATAATTACAACTTTGTGCTCAATTCAAAAAGGTCGGAGAAAGCTGAAGTGAAAAATTCCGAGTTTATCCAGATTGCGTTTTCGTCTTCTTCTTTCTTAGAAAGGTAAAAAAGGATTTCCTTTCTGTCGACGATGAAGAATTTTGCGGTTACGGGAATCTGTTTTATTTTCAGGCCGAGAATTTCAGAAAGTTCTTTTATCGAGTCTTCGTCTCCGGAAAGAGCCATCTTTACAGAGATGTTAGATTTCTTCAAGAGTTCTATTGTTTTCCTGAAGATATTCAATTTCGATTTTATGTCTTCTGCGTCATGGCAGATTATAACTTCTTTGTTTGCCTTGTTCAGGATTTCTTTTATGTAACTCGAGATTGCGGATTTTCCTTTCAGGGAAAGCGGAAGTTCTTCCTTGTGAATCGGTTCCGTGCTTTTGTTGTACATTTCTTCAAGAGCGGTAAATTCTTCGGTTCCTTTGATGTTGGAAAGGAAGTCTATTCTTTCTTCAGCGTCTTTTCTTACGGAATTTTTTAATCTTTCAAGAATTCCCTGCGGCTTGACGCCCATGTACATTATCGGCTTGCCGAGTTTTTCTATGGCGAAACCTTTCTTTTCAAGAGTTTCCAAAACGTCGTAAGTCCTTGACCTTGGGACGCGAGATAGCTTTGCGATTTCGCCGGCGGATGCAACGCCTTTCGAGAGCAGAGCTAGCCAGACCTTTGTTTCATATATGTTAAGGTCAAAGTAATCTTTGATTTTGCTTACCAATTCGGGTTTTACCAACATTATATTGTCTCCAGAAATTTACTCAATTTCTATACAAACGGTTACAGTGCTGGCTTTATAAAACTTGTGTTTTGTTACTTTTGTGCAGTGAGAACATTTAGTAAGTTTTATAAAAGAAAAAATCATCAAAGATATCATGGTAGAAGGAGATTTTGGAATAACGCCTGCTAAGAAAAGGTATGATCACCTTATGAGAAAGTGGATTCTAATAGCAAAACCAAATGGAAGCCTTGTTTCAGGAGTTGTAAACGATATTGATAATGAAAATGGAATACTCTATTTGAATCCCTTTATTTTTGAAGCTCCAAATAGAGAAGGAGTATTGGAAGCAAAAGTAACAAACCGTGATGATTCAAGAGAGATTCATTTTTCTCAATTGGCGGACATAACTCCTTTGGAAAAAGAAGATGTTCAAAATTATCTAAGAGTTACAAATAGGAATTATTCAAGAAATTATGCACTAGCAGAAGTTGATTTTCAAAAGAGAATTAGTGAATATAAAAATAGCATTTCCAAAGAAAATAATGAACATTCTTCAAACCATAAAGATCTCCAGTTGTCCTTATTTGA
>CAYREP010000020.1:3155-8964 GCA_964423375.1 Candidatus Woesearchaeota archaeon
CCTACTACCGAAGAAGATTTGAAGAATGCATGTGAATATTATAATAATCATCCAAGTAACAGATAACAAACTCCAAGAGCCGCGAAAATTCCCGCAGATATGAAAGGCATTGCAGGATAAGGTTTCTTTTTAGAAAATATAAACAACAGGGCAAGGCTAAGCGTCGCGCCGAGAATCACGATGATTGATGCTAAAGGAACCTGAATGCCCGCGATTGAATTAAACCCGAATCTTCGGAGAACGACGCCGGCGGTGATGATTGGGAAGACCGTATCCCCGCCTCCGAGAATCGCGATGTTAACCTTAATTTTTCTGTTCTTGTCTTTGTCTTTCAGTTTTCCTGCTTTTTTCAGCACCCTGAGATTTTTGACTTTTTCTTTCATTCTCTTGGAGAGCGAAGGTATTAAGAAACCTCCAAAGATTTTCAGGCTGTTTATCTCATACTTGGCCATTTTCTGCATTATTCCAGATCGCCAGACCGCCCAGGCATCATAGAGAGAAATCAAAATCAAAAGAGCAATCATTGTATAAATTCCTCTGTTGGGATTTTCGGGAGAACTTATCAAAGCGACAAAAATCGCCGCGATCCCAGGATAAATGAGAACCTCTGTAATGTTGTGTATTGGAATGTTTCTGCGATAGACTTTAAAGAATGCAAGAACCGCAGATACTGCAAGAATTGCTATCCATGCATATTTCACTTCAGGAATAAACGAAGATATTGAAATAAATAAAGCAGTTACAACCACTGCAGAAAACCAAATGCGGATTACTATCTCTGATTTGGTCTTAGTCAAAAAAAAGAAAAGCAGAATAGCTATCGCGAATGCTGGGAGAATGTAGAGTAAAGTTTGCCAGACGCTGATTTGACTTGTTTCCGTTGAAGGTTCAAGCCCCAGAGGCAATTTATGGGGAGAGGTTGCATTTTGTTGAATTCCGTTTACAACGACCGTGGGAGAATAATAATTCACAACATAAAGTCCGATTATCTGCGTTAAAATAAAAAGAGACAATAATATAACTGTTATTTTCAGATTGTGTTTCATATGAGAACCACCAGCGGGTTCTTCACAGTTCCTGCAACCATTGGCATTGACGATTCGAGAACCACCAGCGGGTTCTTCACAGTTCCTGCAACCCCACAGTAAGTTGAAACCTCTTTTATCATAACAAAAAAATGGCGAAAAGAGTTTTTAAATTTTTAAGGAGCCTTGTAATTCTTCAAGGCGACCTTGATATTCTTCAAAAGCTGGTCCATGCTTTCCTCAAGCTGCTGCTTGTTCTTTGTTCCGGTGCAAACTAGCTTTCCGTTCGTAAAAAGCAGGAATGTCGCATTAGGTTCAACGAGCTTGTAAACCAGACCCGGGAATTGCTCCGGCTCGTATTCGGTGTTTTCCATTTCCAAGGCGAGAAAATTAAGGTTAAGTTTCAGGTCAATTGTGCCTGAAGCAACGATGTTCTGAACGGTTATTTTCGGTTTTGTAGTAACGTTAACGTTGATTTTTTTAAGTTGCTTTATGACTGCTTCTATAACCTGCCGGACCTGGGCAATGGACTTTGTCCCTGTGCAAACCAAGTTTCCTGAGGAAAAAACAAGGACTGCCGATTTTGGCTCTTTTATCCTTAAAACCAAACCAGGAAAAGTATCGGGGTTGTATTCTGTATTAGGTTGTGTCCTCGCAAGTTTTGTCAGAGGAACCGGCTTTTCAAGAGAAGTAGTGGCTACAATATTTTGGATCTTGTAACTTTTTGTTGAAATCTTTTCGGGCATGCTTTAAAGAGAGATATTCTGTTTATAAAGGTTTAGTAGGCTTTTGGCCGGCCCAATTCATCGTTGTTGCCAAAGTCAGAATCTCCGGAAGTATAATCCGCTTTGCGCCTCAATCTAAACATGATAACAACGACCGAGATTATACTGGCAAGAACAAGCACCATGACAACGATGAACGCTGTGGAAATTGAACTGTTTCCGGACTGGCTTGATTGATTTTGCGAATTCGAAGGAGCGGCCGAAACTTGCGGGCAGGCTCTCGTATAATTCTTAGGTTCTTCACATCCATTGCTGTCTTTGCATATCATAATTTGAGTTTGATTTCCGGTGCAAGGATTTGGAATCCAATCGTCACAAACCCAATTTGCGCAATCGGGAGTACATGGTTGCGTGAGGCTTACCGGTTTTTGAAGAGTGGTGTTACAGCTGTTTGAATCGACAAAAGACAAACAATTCTTTGTTTTGGTAGAATTGCTGCATGCGCCCCATGCCGCGCAAGTCCAATTTTCTGTGCATATTGCCGCCGCCTTAAGAGTCAGATACCTTGAGAGCGAAACTCCCGAATTTCCGGACGAATCAAATGCAGTTGCCTGAAAAGAATAATTTCCATAGGTCAGGTTCGTGAAATTAACAAAAAAGGGCGGCGAGTTTAAGTTTGAGGATTTTACGATATTTCCGGAGGAGCCATATAAAATTATAGAAACATTATCTATCCCCACATTATCTAAAGCTGAAATGTTCACGGGAAAATAATTTCCAGTTAAGACTGAAGAATTTGCAGGGGTGGGGCTTATGAAAGTTGCCGCCGGAGAAGTTACATCCTGAAGAGAGACGGAGACATTTGTCACGTTCGTGTTTGAAGAAGTGTCCAAAGAAGCCAAGGTAAAATTGAACGATCCGGTTGAGTTGGCATTGGCTGCAGTGAAGTAGTAATAACCGCTGGATCCCCCAAACAGGAGACCTCCCGTGGAAAGATTGCTTAAAGAGACGGCGTGGAAGCCTTCTTCAACACTTATGCCGCCTCCCCAGGATCCTCCGTATCCGGATGTTCCGGTAGTTACAATGGCAAATCCGGAGGGGACTGTAATATTAATTTGGGTAAGATTTATTCCCACAGCAGTGTTGGAAATTGTAAAATTGTAAAGGGTGTTTTGGCTGGAATTCGCGTAAAGCGGCGAGACTGAAGCGCTTAGATTAGCGGAAATAAGACCTGCATTGAGCAAAGAAAATGCGAGAAACAAAATTGCGGCGACCTCTTTTTTCATTAAAGTTTAAGAAAAACTTCATTTATATTATTTTTTATCTTGATTGCTTTTCATAATCTTTTTTTATCTGTTCCAGGCTTTCAGCGTCATCCGACGAGCGGTCCGGTCTCAGCGCAGTGACGCGCGGAAAACGAAGAGCGAACCCGGAACTATAGGTAGGAGATTTCTGAATTTCTTGATAAGTTACTGAGACGACAATCTTTGGTTTTACCTTAACTTCCCTGCCTTTTTCTTCCACGATCAGCGGCTTCAGTTTTTTTGTCAATTCGGTAAAGGAAACTCCAAGTTCGGATTTTTCTTTTATTCCCGTTCCGACTTTTCCTATCTCCAAAAATTCTTTTCCGTGCCGGCAACCCAAAACGAAGGACGAAAGCCAACCCGCCCTTTTTCCAGTTCCGTATTCCGCACCGATTATGGCCAGATCATAATCCCGCTCCTCGGGTTTTATTTTTATCATGTAACCGACTCTTGAGCCCGGCTTGTATTCGGCATCCAAGTTTTTCATCATGACACCTTCCTGGTTTTCGCTCAAGGCGGACCGGTAGAACTTTTCCGTTTCTTTTTCACTTTCGGTTATTATTTGCTTTGCAGCCACTATTTTCCATTTCTCGGATCGGAGAATTTTTCTAAGAAGCTTTGAACGCGTTCTGAAAGGCTCTTTCAGAAGAGATTTTCCGTCGCAAAAAAGGATGTCAAAAACATTTAGCTCTACGGGGAAATCTTTTTGGATTTTTTCTATGTCATATTTTCTTTTTATCCTTTGGCTTATCGACTGAAAAGGCTGATAGACTTTTGTTTTCCCGCCGTAACCCACAGCTTCGGCGTCAATTATGAAAGTCTTTGCTTTTATGTTTTTTTCAACATATTTTTCAACTTCAGGAAATTGTTTCGTTACGTTTTCGAGTCGGCGGGTAAACATTGAAACTTTTCCTTTTTCGTCCTTGTTTATCAGCATCCTGAAACCGTCATATTTATATTCAACCGCCGCAGGTTTACCGACTATCTTGAATCCTTCTTCTATATTCTTCGCTTTTTGCGCGAGCATAACTTTTAGGGGTTTTCCGACGCTGATTTTTGCGCTTTCAAGCTCTTTCAACCCGCGTTTTGCGGACTCAAAAACTTCGCCGATGTCGTTGGTTGTTTCAAGAGCCGACGCGATTTTTTCAATGGCCTCTTTTTTGTTTTCCGGAAAAAATGCTTCCGCAAGCGCGTCGCGGATTGTACTTTCCTTAATTCCGATTCTCAGGTCTCCAATGAGCGTCCTTGCAAGATACATCGCTTCAAGTGGCGTCGCGGAACTTAGAAGTTCTGAAATGAGAGATATCTTTTTTTCAACGGTTCCCTTGCCTTCCATTTCCGGAAGTTTTCTTAAATTGTCCACGACTTTTTTTGTGTCAATCTCATGAGAGTTGAGGGTCGATTGTTTTTTTGATTTAACCAGCTCAGAAGCAACTTTTCCCAAATCTCCGATGGATTTCCATTTTTTCACGATGGTTTCAGAGTTTTCGCCTGTTGATTTAGCAATTGCCTTTATCGTGAGTTGGTTGCTGATTCCGATTTCTCGAGTATCATATTCAGGATAAATTCTTCCAAGAAGCAAATATAGAACATCTTTATCACCTGCATCCAATTTTTTTAAGAAATCTGCCAACAGAGAAGTTTTCTTCAATCTTTTTGTTGTGGCTTCCAAAGAATCATAAAGCTCCGCAAGCTGCCCATATTTCATTTTCTTTTTTTACTTTTTTTATTTTTGGCATTAGATATCCAGAACAGAATTCCGATTAAGATCGGAACGATTGAAATTATCAGGAAAGCGAACAGGTCCCGATAAGTGTTGAAAAAGAATATTGTTCCAACGCCTGCCAGTGCGAACAAAACTGCGGCCAACCTGAAATCTCTCCAACTTATTGTCAAGATTATTGCGAAGATAACCGAAGGGATAATATGAATAAAGAATCCGGTTACAGAGTTTGCATCAAGAGAAAATATGCTGATAAAAAGAATGTAGCAGATAATTAAAATACGCGGAATCCAAGGCAACGATCTCTTTTTCATTAGACTGTAAAATAAAAGAAGTTTTTAAGTTATTCCTTATAAAATAAGAGTTACTTTCCTCTTCTTCCGCCGGCTCTTACCGAAGGCCTGACTTTGCTTGTCGGATGTTTGTTTCGCAATCCCCTTGATTTCTTTCCGGCAGAAGTGAGACCTCTCGCTGCGCGGCCTTTGTTTCCGGATTTTGAAACCCATCTTGTATCCTTGCTGTTTTTTATCTCAGCCCTTTCAGGGTCAATGAGAATAACTTCATAGAAATAATTCATTCCGTCTTTCCCTATTGGATAAGAGTTAAGGACTTCAAGGTTTGTGAATTTTTTGCCCGTTCTTTGCTCTGCAATCCACTTGTAATTCATTTTAAGATTCTTTCGGGTATGCAATCTCTTACTTCTCCTTCCCGCTGCAGGTCTTGGCCTTTTATGGCCTCCGCGCTTAACGCGAATGCGGACGACTACAAATCCTTTCTTGTCTTTGTATCCAAGCTCTCTTGCCCTGTCCAATCTCAAAGGTTTATCAACTTTTACAAAAACCGGAGACGCTCTCCATTCAACCATCCTGTTTCTCAAAGTTTCGGCGTCCGGCTTTTTCCATGCTTCCCGGATATAATGATACAATCCGTGGTAAGACAACCTATGGTTTTCTTGACTGTCAACTTTCCCTTTATTTATCTGATCCATGTTTTATCTATAAAAAATTCATTTTTAAAGTTAATTATTTGCTT
>CAYREP010000021.1:0-8636 GCA_964423375.1 Candidatus Woesearchaeota archaeon
CCTATGACAAAAAGCCAGATGCGAAATATTCAAACCAAGGTCCAATGCCGGTTCCATCAAAAATGTACAAAAACTATGGGGTTGATCCACTTTGGAGAGACCATCCATTGAGAGGGGAATAAACAATCCTTAGAAAATATAAAATTTTATAAACGTCTTTTTTCTTTTCATGAAGTTTAACTTTTAAAATGGCAGGCGACAAAGTTCCGGAACTTACGAACGGCGAATTTGAAGATTTCACGAAAAAGGGAATCGTTCTTGTAGACTTTTTTGCGGAGTGGTGCATGCCTTGTTTGATGATGGCGCCAGTGATTGAAGACCTCTCGGAAGAGTTCAAAGGAAAGATTAAATTCGGCAAAGTAAATGTTGACGACAATTCCAAGCTTGCGCAAAAGTTTGAAGTCACTTCAATTCCAACATTCGTGGTTTTCAAAGACGGGAACAAAGTCACACAGTTCACCGGCGCGATATCGCAGGAAGATTTTTCAGACAAGCTGAAGAAGTTCGCTTAATCGCGAATTTGATTCTAATAGAACAATTTTTAAATTAACAATTTTTATCTAAAATAATTCACGGCTCCGTAGCTCACGAGGGGCACATCCCCTTACGCTAACCCCTAGCTTTAAAACTTGGGGTTTGTTCGCTACGAAGTCTGGATACAAACAAACGGCTCCGTAGCTCAGCCTGGTTAGAGCACTGGACTTTTAGCCATTAGGCATAGGCATCGCCTAAAGACCTTCTGCGAAGAGATCCAGGTGTCGGGGGTTCAAATCCCTCCGGGGCCATTTAATCGGATTTGAACTCCTTGGGGTTTGTGTTTTTCGCAAGGCGGAAAATTCAGCGAGAGACTTGTTCGCGATGCCAAATCCCTCCGGGACCATTTTAATTATCAAAAAAAGTTTAACTATTATGCAGAGACAATCCGAAACCTTTTTAAACCAACTTTTTATATCTCTTATAATCTTCCCTTGGATAACTAAAAATCTTTTGATTAAATAGAGCAAATGCACATCCTTCAGCCCAAACATACCAAACTTAATGAAAAAGAGACAGATACTATTCTAACAAAATTAAATGTTTCAAAAGCCCAGCTTCCCAAGATTTTTTCCACGGACCCTGCCCTTCCCGAAGGATGCGAGGTCGGAGATGTCGTAAAAATTGAGAGAAAAGACGAGGACAAAACGGAGACTTACTTTCGGGTGGTAGTTTAATCAAATGGAAAAAAATAATCACCTTATCGTAAAAAGATATCTGCAGGATCACTCTTTGGTCTCTTCAAACATAACTTCTTATAACGATTTCATAAAAACAAGGATTCAAGAAATAGCAAATGAAATTTCCGGGTCCATAGAAAACAGCGATTATGAAATCTCGCTTGGAAAAATAGAAATCGGAAAGCCGAACATAATTGAAGCCGACGGAAGTTCCTCGTTAATCATGCCTTATGAGGCTCGACTCAGAAATCTGACATATTCCGCGCCGGTTCATGTTGAACTTACAGTAAAGAAAGAAGACCAGATTGATTCTGAAATTGTGGAAATCGGAAGGATACCTGTAATGGTAAAGAGCGACATCTGCAACACTTCCGGATTAAGCGAAGAGGATCTCATCCAACAGTACGAAGACCCAAGAGATCCGGGAGGATATTTCATAATCAACGGAAATGAGAGAGTCATGGTCATGGCAGAGGATCTTGCAGAGAACCAGCCGTTCATAGAAAATGACAAGACCGGAAATCCCGCTTTAAGATTGTTTTCTTTAAGAGGAACTTACAGGATCCCTGTTTTGATTTCTGAAAACAAGGAAGGGATAATCAGCGTCTCGTTCTCGAGATTTAGAGACATTCCGGCGGTTGTTCTTTTGAAAGCTCTCGGACTTACAAAAGAATCAGACATCGCAAAATATGTCGGAAGAGAAAGCGACGACATTATAGTAAACCTTTACGAGTTTGTGAACATTGCAACAAAAGAAGATGCAATGATGTATATAGCAGAGAAAGCAAATTTGCAGGGAACCAAAAAAGAAATTCTCGACAGAGTAAAGCAAAGAATAGATTCTTTCCTTTTGCCCCACATGGGCCAAGGCAAGGAAGACCGGATGAAAAAGGCAATCACCCTCTGCAAACTTATAAAACAGTTTCTTATAGCAAAATCTAATCCGGATTTAAGAACCTTTAAAGACCATTATGCAAATAAGAGGGTAAGGCTTTCCGGAGACCTCCTTGCGAGTTTGTTCAGAGTCAATCTTGGAATTCTTATAAGAGACATTCAATATTCGCTGCAAAAATCACAGAAGAGAAAAAAGTTTTCTTCGCTCAAGGTCATTTCCAAATCAACGCTATTCTCACACAGAATTGAATCTGCCATAGCGACAGGGAGCTGGGTCGGAGAGAGGAGCGGAATTACCCAAAACATGGACAAGACAAATTATCTTGCAATTATTTCACAGTTGCAGAGAGTTTCAAGCATGCTTCCAAGCGAGCAGGAAAATTTCCAGGCAAGAACTCTTGACCCAACGCATTACGGAAGATTTTGCCCTATAGAAACACCTGAAGGAACTGAAATCGGTTTGAGAAAGAACCTTGCAATTCTTAGCAAAGTTTCTACCATGGTCGGCACAAATGAAAATGAATTCACAAAAGAGTTGGAAAAAATCGGCCTCGACATTGAAGGGATTGACGGAGCAGATGTCTTCTTCAACGGCGCATTCCTTGGATGTGTAGAAAATGTTGACGAGTTTGTAGGAAACGCAAGAGAGAAAAGAAGGAGAGGGGAGTTTCCTGTCCAGATGAGCATAAGAAACTATTCTGAATTCAATACAATCATCCTGTCCACCGAATCAGGAAGAGTTTTGAGGCCCGTAATCATTGCCGAAAACGGCGCGCCAAGACTTACAGACCAACACCTTATTCAAGTTGAATTGGGCGAATTGAAATGGGAAGACCTCGTCTCACAGGGAATAGTTGAATATCTTGACGCTGCAGAAGAAGAAAATGCGCTCGTCGCCTTGAGAAAAGAGGACCTTACAACAGAGCACACCCATCTTGAAATAGATTCTATGGACCTCTTCGGAGTTGTCACCAGCCTTGTCCCTTACGGAAACCACAACCAAAGTTCCAGATTGAACAGGGGTTCCAAAACACAGAAGCAAGCGCTCGGAATTTATGCCGCAAATTATCTTGCAAGGATAGACACAGATGTTTCGGTTTTGCAGTATCCTCAAAAACCTATCGTAAGAAGTTTTGTTTATGACACTCTCAATACATACCCTGCAGGCCAAAATCTTATCGTAGCCATAATGACCCATGAGGGATACAACATGGAAGATGCTCTCGTATTCAATAAAGGGAGCGTGGACCGCGGAGTCGGAAGAAGTTTCTATTTCAGGCCATATTCAGCAGTTGAAATGAATTATTCAGGGGGACTGAAAGATGAAATTGCCGTGCCGGAAAAAGATTCTTCAGGATACAAGATGGAATCCAGTTACAGGCTCCTCGAAAACGACGGGATAATTTATCCTGAAGCGGATGCTGGAGAAAGCGATGTCCTTATCGGGAAAATGTCGCCGCCTAAATTCCTTTCTGAAGCGAGAGAAATTTCAGTCAGAACCAAGAAAGAATCTTCAGTGACGATGAGGCAAGAAGAGAAAGGAATAGTTGAGTCGGTTTTCGTGACTGAAGACGAAGAAGGAAACAAAATCGTTCAGATAAAGACCAGATATCACAGAATCCCCGAACTTGGAGACAAGTTCGCGACCTCGCACGGACAAAAGGGAGTTATCGGCGCAATAGTTCCTGAAGAAGACATTCCATTCACTTCAAGAGGAATAAAGCCGGACGTCATATTCAATCCACACGGCCTGCCTTCGCGTATGACTGTAGGATATTTAATGGAACTGCTTGCAGGGAAAGTCGGGGCCCTAAGAGGAGAAACTGTCGACGGCACGCCGTTCTCCGGAGAAAGCAAGACGGAACTTGAAACGCAACTCAAGGATATGGGGTTCAGATTTGACGGAAAGGAGACGATGTACAACGGAATCACAGGAAAGAAAATGGAAGTCAAGATTTTCGTCGGAGACTTATATTACCTGAAACTTAAATATATGGTCGGCAACAAAATTCACGCAAGGGCTTCGGGCAAGATTGCCTTGCTTACCAGACAGCCGGTGGAAGGTCGTGCTCGCGGAGGCGCTTTGAGGCTAGGAGAAATGGAACAGGAAGCGCTTGTAGCACATGGGGCATCGCTTTTGCTTAAGGAGAGATATGATTCTGATAAAATCATTTTGAACATTTGCTCGCATTGCGGTTCGATAGCCGTCGAGGACAATATAAGAAACAAGATTGTCTGCCCAATATGCGGAAGCGAAGAAGCAGAGCCTGTTGAAATTTCATACGCATTTAAGCTGCTCCTTGAGGAACTTCAGGGATTGCACATACACACTAAATTCAGTTTGAAAAACAGATACGAATAAAATGGAAACTTCACCCCACAATTTAGAATTAAATAAAATAACAAAAAGAAAGCTATAAAATGTCGCAACCAATTGTAAGAAAGAAAATAGATGAAATAAAGTTCGCTTTGTTTAGCCCTGAAGAGATCAAAAAAATCTCGGCAGCGAAAATCGTCACCCCTGAACTTTATGATATAGACGGTTATCCTGTCGACGGGGGACTTATGGATTTGAGACTCGGGGCGATTGATCCGGGAGTCAGGTGTCGAACCTGCGGAGGAAGACTGAAAGAATGCCTTGGACACCCCGGAAGGATTGAGCTTGCAAGGGCGGTCGTACATTTGAAATATGTTCCGTTGATCGAAATGGGCCTAAGATGCTTCTGCCACAAATGCGGGAAGTTGCTTTTGGATGAAAAGAATCTAAAGAAATATTCCGGTTCAGAAAGGGCAAAGAAAGCGAAAGATGTAAAGAAGTGCCCTTATTGCGGGGCTGACCACGAGAAAATCAAGATAGACAAACCGACAAGTTTCTACGAAGGAAAAAAGAGGCTTTTCCCAACAGAGGTAAGAGACATGCTTGCAAATATTCCCGACGATGAATTGAAGAAAATCGGAGTCGAGCCCAACACTTCAAGACCTGAATGGGCAATACTAACTTATCTTCTTGTTCCTCCGGTAACTGTGAGACCGAGCATCATCCTTGAATCCGGAGAAAGAAGCGAAGATGACCTTACCCACAAACTTTCAGACATAATCCGTGCAAACCAGAGACTTTGGGAAAACCTTAACGCAGGAGCGCCTGAAGTTATCATAGAAGACCTTTGGGATTTGCTGCAATTCCATGTTACAACATTCTTTGACAACACCGTTTCTAGAATTCCTCCTGCGAGACACAGAAGCGGCCAGCCGTTGAAAACAATTACAGAAAGAATTAAGGGAAAAGAAGGAAGAATAAGGAAAAACCTTGCAGGGAAGAGAGTCAATTACTCGGCAAGAACTGTAATATCTCCGGACCCTTATATCCACATAAACGAGATCGGGGTCCCATACAATATCGCAAAAGTCATAACAGTCTCGGAGACTGTAAACGATCTTAATATTGAGCACATGAAAAATCTCATAATGAAAGGCGAAGAATATCCCGGAGCAAATTATATAATCAGGCCTGATGGAAAGAGAAAGAAAGTCACTCTGGATTTGAAAGAAGAAATAATCAATGAGATAATTCCCGGATACAAGGTTGAAAGACATCTTCAGGATGGCGACGTTGTTCTGTTTAACAGACACCCAAGCCTTCACAAGGGAAGCCTTATGGCTCATTTCGTCAAGGTCCTTCCAGGAAGAACGTTCAGAATGCATCCTGCTGCATGCGCCCCCTATAATGCAGACTTCGACGGGGACGAGATGAACATTCACTCTCCGCAAACAGAAGAAGCTCGGGCGGAAGCAAGAATTCTTTTGGATGTCAAGAAAAACCTTATTTCACCAAAAAATAATACAAACTTAATCGGATGCACTCAGGATTCTGTCACAGGAAATTATCTTTTGGGACTTAGAGAATTTCCAAAAGATTTTGCGGATGATTTGCTTTACAAATGCGGAATCTCCAGCGAAGTTTCCGGAAAGACTGTCTCCGGAACAGAGATTTTTTCTAAAGTCATCCCCAAAGGAATTAATTTCGAAAATGATTCAATAAAAATAAAGGACGGAAAGATAACTAAAGGGGTTGTAGACAAAACCAGCCTGAGCGACGAAGATGGGGAATTAGTGATGGTTCTGGATAAGGAATTGGGAAGAGATGTGGCATTTGATACCATCAGAAATGCATACATTCTTGGAACAAGATACCTGACAAACAGGGGAATAACAATCTCCGTCGGAGACCTTAATGTAAATGACAGGGTCCTTGAGGAAAAAGACCGGATAATTAAGGCGGCGGAAAAGAAGACGGAAGAGGTCATAGGATCTTATTACGACAAAACACTTGAAGTGATTCCGGGTAAAACGCCCGAAGAGTCGCGGGAACTGAAGATCCTTCAGATACTCAACGAAGCAAGGGCAAAAATCAGCGATGTTGTAAAGAGGGAATTCCCCGAGGAAAATCCAATCTCGCACATGATAAAATCAGGAAGCGGAGGAAATATCCTGAACATAACCCAGATGTCGTGCGCGGTCGGGCAGCAGGATCTTGAAGGAAAGAGAATCGAAATCGGATTCAACGGGAGAACACTTCCATTCTTCAAGCGCGGGGATTTGTCGCCAAAGTCAAGAGGATTCATAAACAGTTCTTTCATGGAAGGCCTCAAGCCTGAAGAGTTCTTTTTCCAGGCAATGACCGGAAGGTCCAGCCTTATGGATACCGCCCTTAGGACGCCAAAGTCAGGTTACTTATACAGAAGGCTTGCGAGTGCTCTGCAGGACCTGCGGGAAGAATACGACGGAACCGTAAGAAACAGCAACGGAAACATAATCCAGTTTGAATACGGAGGAGACGGAATAGACGTTTCTAAACTTCATATGAACGGAAAGATAGAACCGGGGGAAGCTATAGGGATAGTAACGGCGCAGTCTTTCGGAGAGCCTTCAACGCAGATGGTTTTGAGGACATTCCACTTCGCGGGGGTCACCGAAATGCAAGTTACGCAGGGACTTCCAAGGCTGATAGAAATTTTCGACGCAAGAAAGAAACCTTCTTCCCCTAAAATGGAGATTTACCTCAACAAAGACGCAAACAACGAGAAAGATGCGAGAGTTTTCGCAGAAAAGATAAAGGAAGTAAGAATCACAGATATTGCTTCGGAGATAAAATTGAATTTCACAGATAAGGTCGTCGAGATCATCCTTGACAAATCCAGACTCAGAGAAGTCCACACAACTGAAAAAAACGTCTTCGAAAAGCTCCAAAGCATGAATTACAAAGTAAAGGAAAAAGGCGAAACAATTGCGATAGACGCTTCGGACATGAACTTCAGGGAAATTTACCAAATGAAAGAGAAAGTGAAAAAGATAATGGTTTCGGGGGTCAAGAACATTTCGCAGATTTTGATTGTCAAGAGAGGAAAAGATTTCGTGATAATGACACTCGGGACAAATTTGAAAGATATTATCGGAATGAAAGAAGTCGACTCCGAAAGAACGATATCAAACGACCCTTATGAGACTGCAGACGTTTTCGGAATTGAAGCGGCAAGGCAATTGATAATCAATGAAATTCATGAAGTATTGAGCGGCCAAGGTTTGGACATCAACAAGAGGCACCTTAAGCTTGTTGCAGATGCGATGACCAACACAGGAGTAGTTTCAGGAGTCACCAGAATGGGAATAATCTCACAGAAATCTTCGATACTTGCAAGAGCAACTTTCGAAACGCCTGTAAAGCAATTTGTTAACGCCACAATCAAGGGAAGCAAAGACAAACTCGCAAGCGTTGTGGAAAACATCATCCTGAACCAGCCGGTTCCGGTCGGTACCGGACTTCCCGGACTTCTTGTAAAAGTAACGGGGCCTTTGGCGAAAGAGAAATCCGCGGAAACAAAAAAGGCAAAGGAAGAAAAGTCCAAGGAGAAAAAGTAATTCTAAGATGGAAAACACAATCAGCATGCAAGATATGAGGCATCTCAATCTGTTCATGAACATAACGAAGATCAATACTCGGTTTTGCTTCAATTATAATGATTCAATTTTTTTCTGCGTGCCAAAGAACCTTGTTTCAAAAGCCATCGGAGAGAACGGAAAAAATTCAAAGCAGCTTAGCCAGATACTTAACAAGAAGATAAAGATAATCCCTTCTCCACAGGGAGAAAAAAATGTGAAGGAATTTATCCAAGCCATTGTCAGCCCGATTGAAATAAAAGACGTGGAATTTTCGAACGGAGATATGATAATTCATGCGGGTTCAAAAAACAAGGCTGTCTTAATAGGAAGGGAAAAAAGAAGGCTGTTGGAGATGAGAAAAATCGCGAGGGATTTTTTCGGAAAGGATGTCAGGATTGTTTGATTAGATATAAATTAATATAAGGCTTTGATTTTTAGTCATTTTATGAGCGGACAAAATCTTGAAAATAAAACTCAGGAGATTGAGTTAAACAGGACTAATTTCTTTGGCAAAGTCCGGCAGGTCCACGATTATTTAACTTATTCTCAATATGAAAATCTTGATATCGAGGAAGCAGCGGAAAGAAAAGT
>CAYREP010000022.1:0-8371 GCA_964423375.1 Candidatus Woesearchaeota archaeon
TTTAATGACTCTTAAAAGCGGCTTTAATTCGGGAAAATTCTCCACCGCCTTATCCGCATAGGTTGCCTGATGTGTGATGTCCCGAACATCGTCCCTTGTCCCGCCCCGTTCCAGCACGTGCAGATGAGATTCTATCTTGTCAAGCGCCCTGACAAACCTTGCTTCAGGAGTTTTTCTTTCTTCATACTCTTTCCACAAATCAAAAAGTCTCTTCCCAAAAACAAATCTTTCCTTAATTAGGCCCATAACCTCTTCTTCGCTTCGCTCTTTGTCTTCTTTGCTTAAAATTCCACTGGCCACGAGGAAAGAATCATAATCTTTTTCCAAAGAATATTCAGGCAAGTCGTGAACGTTAGCGATTTCCATTGCATGCTTAACATCAATTTTCAAATTGAACAACTCTGCAATTATTGGAACCATAAGAGTGACTTTCCAGGAGTGCCCTGCCGTCGGCTCCTGAACTTTCTCATCGCAGGAACTGTATCTGATCGTTTTCTTAAGCGAATTTGTTTCAATAAAAAAATCAATCAAACTTTCCAATTCGTCCATGAAAGAAAAAGAGTAAACTAATTTAAAAGATTTTATATCCTATTTATTCCAAGCCAATCTCGCTTTTTATACCTTTCATGGAATCTATGGCAATTTGGAAAAATTCATCGAGCGGGATCCCAGTCTTTTCAATCTCGCGAATTATCTCGCGGTTGCACCCCGCCGCAAAAGCCTTATCTTTGAATTTCTTTTTCAGGCCTTTGACTTCCATGTCTGAAATTCTTTTTCCGCGCATCAAAGCGTAAGCGTAAACAATGCCGGTCATGGTTTCCGAAGCCGCAAGCGCAAATTCAATTTTTTTGCTTCGCTGTTTGTCTTTCAATTCGGGAAGTTCTTCAAATCCGTAGCCGTGCGACAAAACATTTTCAATAAACTCGTCGTCAAAACCTTCTTTCTTCAACATTTCCGGTGCGAGCGTCAAATGTTTTTCCACATCGCTTTTTGTTAGGCCCCAATCGACATCATGCAGCAAGCCAAGCATCCCCCAATAATTTTCATCCTCATTCAAGCGGCGCGCAACGCCGCGCATAATCGCTTCGCTTTCCAGATAGTGGATCATTTCAAACTCGCCGTTTCCGGGAATTGATTTCAAAAGTTCAATAGCTTTTTCTCTGGTTATTGGCAAGTTCATTCTTACTTAACCTTCTCCAATAATTTTATAACTTTTTCTTTCCCGATTGACAATATCAACGCCGCCAGCCTAGGCCCGCGCGTCTTTCCGATTAACAGCGTGTAAGCCGCTTCAAAAAATTCTTTCGGCGGAACATTTATCGCATTGCAAATATCGTAAAACTCATTCAGGAGTTCGCCTTCGTCAAAATCCTTAATGGCGAGAGATTCTTTCAAGGCTTTCAGCGCTTGCTTCTGCCCGTCGCTGAATTCATACTTATCAACCTCAGGATTCTCCCTGATTTCAAACTTGAAATCTTCCGGCGCGTATTTTTCAATCCAGTTGCGCGCTTTTTCCGCTCGCGTTTTTGAATTCGCGTTAACGCTTTTTGTCTTGCCAATCTGAATCAAATTCACAAGATGCTTGAATCCAATTTTTTCCGGCTTTTCTTTTCCAATTTTTGAAACCTGCGACATTTCATAAATTCTTTTTTCCTGTTCCGTCGCGGTTTTCGAATAATATTTTTCTTCCAGCATGTCGTATTCATCGTAAATCTTTATCACTTCGGCATCGAAGCTGATTTCGAAACTTTTGTTTGGCCGCGTTGAAACGAAGATGTATCTTAGGACTTCCGGTTCGTAAATTTCAAGGACTTCATCCAAGGTAACAACATTTCCTCTTGAACTGTGAAAATCGCTTAGCTTTATTCCCTTGACGTTTATCCATTCGTAGAACTGATAAACCGGCGGCTCAAATCCAAAAACTTTTTTTGAAATTTCTTTCGCGGTTGTAAAACTTCCTCCTTCGACGCTGTGGTCTATTCCGCCCGGCTCAAAATCAACGCTTTCATATTTCCATCTTAGCGGCCAGTCGACTCTCCACCTTATGCTTACAATTCCTTTTTTCCTGAAGTCAAACTTTTCTTTAAAACCGCAATCGCACTCGTATTCTAATTCATAGCCCTTTTGCGAAATAATTCTCGTCGTGTCTTTCTTGCATCTGCTGCAATAGACCATGATCGGCCACCAATCTTTGGCGAGCGGCTCTTTTCGGTACTTGTTTAAAATCTTCACAATTTCCGCTTTCTCATCCAGCGCTTTTTTTATCAGCTTCGCGTAGGCGCACTTCTTGTTCATCTTGTTTTGGTAAATAAACTCCGGTTTGACGCCCACGGCAGGCAGGGATTTTTCAAAGCTCTTTTCATTGTATTCGGCGTAACTTAATTTTGGATTGAACGGCGAAGGTATGTCGCTGATCGGCATTCCTAAATATTTTTCATAACCTTTATCAACACCCGCCGGAACTTTTCTGAACCGGTCATAGTCGTCCCACGAATAAATGAATCGGACTTTCTTCCCCTTGTCTCTCAGGGCCCGAACAACCATCTCGGTCGTTATGACTTCCCTGAAATTCCCGATGTGCACCTTCCCTGAAGGCGTGATGCCCGAAGCGCAGACATACTCGCTTTTTTTCTTCCGTTCCTTTACAATCTTGTCCGCAATCGCGTCAGCCCAAAAAAATTTTTCTGCCATGCCATTAAATAGAAAACCTGTTTATAATACTTTTTCCGGTTTTATTTCCTGAACTTTTTCCTGTAACCTTTGTCGTCGAGTTCTTCATTTACAAGTTCATCCACAATTCTTTGGTAATTATTCCATCTGGAAACATGTTCATATTTTATCTTCTTGAAATTTTCCTGCAACTTCTGCACTTTCAGGAACAGTGGAATCAATCGGGAATTTTTAACCCTGTATTCTCCGAGCAACTGTTTCACAACAAGTTCTGAATCCAGAATGCAGGTCAATTCATCATTTGTTATGCTTGAAGCCAGCTCCATGGCAAGAATAAGTGCTTCGTATTCTGCTTCATTGTTCGTAGTTCGCTCGCCGATGAACTTGCTGGACTTTATCAAAATAGTTTCATCTTGCCGAACTAAAACGCCTATCGCTCCAGGCCCGGGATTCCCTCTGCTTCCGCCGTCAGAATTTGTGTATATCATGAAAAGTAGAATTAATTTTGATTAATAAATTTTTTTCATTGTGTATCGATTTTCTATGTAACATATTTCTTACAAAATAAAAACATTTAAATAGTAATATATTTTTTACATTCCATGAAAGACAAAAAGTCTCCAAAAACGCGGCTCATCGCAAGATACGGCTTTTCAGTTGCCGTAATTTTAGCAGGGCTCATCCTGAATTATTTGGAAGTAGGAAGCGAGTTTTTGGGATTCTCCTCGATCGGGAGCTGGCTTGTCTATGTCGGATTTATAATGATGGCGATAATAACTCTTCAGTTGATTTCCAAGAAGAAAAGAATAACTGACGAAAGATCGGAATTCGTCGCCTCAAAAGCTGCAAGGATATCCTTTGTCGCGATAATCCTTTTCGCGTTCGTCGTAATGATTTTGGACGGGATAAAACCGATCCAGGTTTCTTACTCTTATTTTATGAGTTCCATGGTCTGCGGAATAATCTTGGTCTATTTGGTTTCCTACAAAATTCTCAACCGAAAGTACTAGCTGATTATGGAAAATAAAATAAAAGAGATAAGAAAATCACTAAAGATGACCCAAGAAGAATTAGCTTCAACTGTGGATGTAACCCGACAAACAATAATCTCACTTGAAGCCGGACGCTACAATCCTTCTCTCGAACTTGCATGGAGAATCGCAAAAGCTCTGAAAAAGAAAAAAGTTGAGGATGTTTTTGATTTGAATTGATTCTCAAATCTTCAAAAGTGCAAAACCTTGAATCCTTTCAATCCTTGGAATTTCTCGGGGATCACTTCAACCTCTTTTATTTGAGAGTGTTTCGGGCCCTTTCTGCAGAGTTCGGTCATTTCATTTACCTTGTCTGAATCGCCCTCCAAAAAAACTTCCACTCTGCCGTCTTCAAGGTTTCTTGTAAAGCCTTTCACGTCCAGCCTCTCTGCATTGTCCTTCACAAAAGCGCGAAAAAACACGCTCTGAACGACCCCCTTGATATATAATCTTACAGACTTTTTCATGTTATTAATTATCCGGATTAGTTTATATTCTTTTACATAATTTTATATCTCTTTGATAAATTGAAATTTATGGGCATGACTTTGGAAGAATTGGGAATCTTTTTGGGTGCCGGCGTTGTATTATCTATAGGTGGGGCCTACATATTACAGGGATTTCATAATGTACTTTGGGGAGAATCAGGAATAATAAATGGGATAAAAGATTATTACGCTTCCAAAACAAAAATTTGGCGCGAAGAACTCGAACTCATTCCAGAATATCAAGAAAAATCTTATTGAGGTTATTGCAGCCCGAAAGTCTTCTCAAGGTCTTTTATCTGCGCGTACTTCATGTTGAATTCAATTCCGGCGCGGGTGATGCGGATTTTGTTGTCGTCGCTGGTTATATCGGCTTCTATCAAACCCTTTTTTTTAAGCTCTTCCAGATAAATCTTCATTTGCTTGTGCGAAAGGTTTGCCTTGTACATCAGATGCGTCGGCTTAATGCCTGCGGACTTTTCGCGGATGATATTTAGCATGTCTGAAATGATATCCATCCGGCTTCTTTTTCTTGCCATATTTTAACCTTATTATCAAGACAAGCAGTATGACATAACTTATAAGTTCTACCAAATTTGTCGCGACGTTTGTAAAATCTCCAGAGGAAAAAATCGGAATGAGCTGGCTCACGGCAAGTATGCCGAATGCTATAGACAAAATCTTCGTATTCGAGAACCTGTTTTTGCGGTATATCGAATAATAATTCCATGCTATCATAAGTGAAAGTATCAGCGCAGTTGCATGGAAAAGATAATACATCCCTTCACTGATGAAGGCGGAAAGTATTATGAAGTACGCGACCAGCAAGAAATCTGTAACTGATTTCTTTTTGCTTGGAAGCCTGTAAATCACGTAAAGCCCAAGAAGTGTAAGTGCCCGGTTGAAGAAAGAGCTTAAATTATAGACGGTGCTTGTGGATTTAACAATATTATACTTGATAATCATGTTTCCTATGTATGTTGTAAATTCTGTATTGTAGTAAATCGCGAACTTTGTCAGGACAATTGCAAGTTGCGCCACCGCTATGAGAGCAAATCCTATTCCAAGGTAAAGGATGTCTTTGCTTTTGCTTATCTTATAATTTCTTATGCATAAAATGAAAAATGCCAGAAGGACCAGAAAGCTGAAAGCGTTAATCAAAACGTCTGGGGCCAAAAACCAATTTGGCGCGGAGGCGAATACAAAGGCCATTATTTAAAAATTCCCTCCCTTTTTAAAAAACTTGTGAAATGTCATTCTATAACCCCTTTCCGTAATAACAATTCATAACCAATTTATAAAGTGATTTATTTCTTCTGGGAAGTTTAATCTCATTTAATCTTAACCTCTGGTTAAGATTCATGATAAAGGAGGATGGAAAAAATTTTTGAGGACATGGAAAACATGGAATTGCCCGAGGACGTCCAAAGCGAGATAATCTTGCTTTACAATCTCGGCGTCGGAATTGATGACTTGAGATACTTTCTTGAGTTGCGAATGAACCGAATTATCTGATTACATCCCGCGCCGATCCAATTCGTTGTTCACGACGACTATTACATGGCTGGCAAAATATACCTTTGGGCCTATAGAGACAGCCTCTGCAATCTGCCGGATCCTCTTCAATTCTTTTTTTGGAATCCCGTCCTGATCGCCAAGCACGAAAGCGCAACTCTCGGAGAACTCGGCTTCCCTAATGTCTTCGCCTTTTTTGTCTAAAACGAAAATGTTATTTCCCTGTTCTGAAAGTTCTTCCACCACTTTTATCAGGCTCTTCTTTTCCACGAAGCAGCCCGGCAATACCTCTGATTTCTTGCCTTCCCTGTATTTGTAAAGAATCTTTTTTATCAGGCCCGCAACGTCTTTCTTACTTATGTCGAGCTCGGGATTAACGTGGATTTCTATGTGTTTTGGCGGGTCCGGCATTCCGTAAAAGACTAAATGAACCACGACATCTTCGCGAGTATCATGAGAAAGAAAAACGCCTGCTATGACAGAATGGATTGCAATGTCCATTCTTCCGGCTTTCATCAAGTCTTTAAAGTTCCCGGAAGTTTGTGCGTGCCTTGAAAAATAAACAAAGTGCCTCATTTGAAATTTTAGTCTTTTTATTTTTTCTCTGTCACAACATTTTGTTGAAATATTTCAGGAGAACGTATCTGTAAGTGTTTATTAAAATAAGGAAGATTACAAATCCTGAAAGTTCCCCCATAAGCGAACTGAATGCGGTTATATTGTCTCTCATTGAAAGGGTGCGGGTAACAAAGAAGACAACGGGATATCCGATAAGTATCGAAACAAGGAACGCTGCAGGAGTGTAAAGCGAAAGTTTCCGGGCAAGCTTTTTCGCGGAGAATTCTTCCTCTTTTCGCTCGTCATAAATTCTTGTTATAAACCAGGACAAAAATCCCCCCAGTATAGAGCCTAATACTGTAAAGGTAGAAATTACATCTGGCCTGCTTATAATCAGGGAACCTATCACTCCAAAAAGGGGGGCTCCTGCGAGAGCGCCAATCTCTCCGATAAGAATCTCCTTGTTGAAATCAACTGCGCGTCTGCTTAATGCCATTTCTCTTTCAAAAAACCTCAATATATAAAAGCTCCCAAAACCACCGCAAAGTCTGCAACGATCCAGAGAATATAACTTATTATTATCGGCTTCGACTTATGCGCAATCCCATAAATCATCCAGAAAACAGAATTAATCAGGAAGAACATCCATGTGGCTATGGAAATTCCCGCAGCGTTTTGTCCGGCCCAGATCTTTAAGATTTGAGGAACTGACATGGCGATTCCCAGAAAACCCAAAACATAGATCATTCGGTCAAGGAATCCCTTGAAGGATCCCGGGTGCGGAAATCTCTCAAGTTTTCCAAACCATCTTCTTCTGGCTTCGACATGCTGAAGCCCGATAGAATTGTTCACCATCAATTAAAAAAACAAAAACATGTTTTAAAATCTTTCAGTTTGTGATGGGTTGGAAAACAAAATCTGGCTTTGCGAAAATCCCTTCATCTTTCACGGATTTATAGATTCCGACAAATCTATCGCCGCAGAAAACGGAAGCCAGATTCCCTGATTTGAAATTCTCCGAATGTTTTTTGTTTTTTAAATCTTCTTCGCGGATAGGCTTGCCTGTGAATATCTGTTTTAGGTTATTATCTTTTATATCAATTGCAGAAATAACTTCAGAAACAATTTCCGCAGGAATTAAAATTTTTCTCAACGGTTCTTCTTCGCCTTTCTTGAAAGCTTCAACTGCTTTTTCCAAATCATAAAGATTAACGCTTGGATATTTTTTATCATCCTCTCTGAAAATCCCTGCCCTGACTCTCCTGAGTTCAAGCATATGCGCGCCGATCCCAAGCTCTTTTCCCAAATCATCGATAAGTTTTCTTATGTAAGTCCCGCCCTGCACTTCCGCCCTGAAAAGAAAATCTTTTCCGCTTTTGTCCTGTTCTAAAATTTCAAAACTTTTTATTTCGCGTTGCCTTTCAACCCGCTTGACGCGCGATTTTTTCGGCGGCGTCTGGTTAATCATTCCTGTGAATTTATTTTTTATGGCCTCTTTTATTTTTTCTAAAGAAACTTCTTCATGCAGCCTCATTATCCCGACATATTCTTTGTCTTCGCCGAGAAAGAATCCTGTAAGCTTGCATGCCCGGTTCAACGCGACCGGCAAAACGCCTGAGACTTTTGGATCAAGCGTACCGAAATGGCTGGTTTTTTTAACGCCCAAATCTCTTAAAGTTTTTCTCACAAAATCGGAAACCGTAAAACTCGTTGGATTGCTTGGCTTGTCTATATTTATGATTGAAAACTCTAAAAGCTCTTTCATAGACTTTTGAGATTTTATTTTTTCTATGTCTGGCTTCATTTGAATTCACCCCTCAAAAACTTTTTTCTTTTATCCTCGGGGAATCTTTCAATCGCATATCTCAAGGTTGTCCTTGAAATATTCTCATAGTTTTGTTTCAGAAACTTTTCCAAAATATTTTGATCTTTTTTTCCAACCTCACGAAGCATCCAGCCTACTGCTTTGTGCATTAGGTCGTGTTTGTCTGGGAGCAAAATTTCTGAAATTGCAAGGGCATCATCAAACTCGTCTTTTTTTATGAAAGCGTAAGTTGAAACCAATGCGATACGTCTTTCCCAAAGATTTTCAGAGCGCGCCAATATGTAAAG
>CAYREP010000023.1:0-8025 GCA_964423375.1 Candidatus Woesearchaeota archaeon
GGATCAGATTAAGACTATAATACACGAGCTAATGCACATCCCAAAAACTTTCGGCGGCGGATTTAAGCATCACGATTTTGTTTGCGAGAAAAACGTGAATCTTTTTTACAAGGAATACAAGAAGCGAAAACAAAAAGCTGATGATGAAAAAAGAAAAAATCCTTTTGGATTTTGGTAGCGGAAAGAAAGTTAAAGTTGAGGCTTTCGATTGTCGCGGGCTCATGCAGGGAATAGGATTGATGTTTTCCCGACGTGAAAAAGCAAAGAATTTGATTTTTAAACTTCCAAAGGAAGGGCGACTCGCGATTCATTCTTTTTTTGTGTTCTATAATTTTGTCGCGATTTGGCTCGACTCCGACGGAAAAGTTCTTGAGTGGAAAGTTGTGCAGCCATTTTCCCCTTATATCTGCCCTAAGAAAAGCTTTTCTTCCTTCGTGGAAATTCCAATCAACAAAGAAAATCGCAAAGTTCTCGACGAGATAGAAAGATTTAAATAGAAATGCGGTTATTTTTTATTAACAATTAAAAGGAGGTGCGAAATGGGAAAAATACTTGTCAAGAATGTTGTTGACAGAAAACCAGGATATCTTTACTATGTTGACGGAAGCGGAAACGTTTGCGAAGCTAAGATGTCCAGAGGCGGAAAGGCTAAGAAGAAGCCGGTAAAAAAAGCCGCTCCAAAAAAGAAAGCCGCTCCTAAGAAGAAGAGGAGATAAACCTCCACTCATTTTTATTGTGGGGTAATTTTTATTTTTTTATTTTATTGTGTTTTGCCGATTCCAACGCTGATTCCCGGTGTCCAGATTCCCTGTTTGTAATCAACTTGTCCACTCAAGATTAAGTCATTAAGTCTAAAACCGCCTTTAGCTATGAATTCTGTTTTGGAGGTGTCCATTACGGGGATTCCGAAGTATGCTGAGAAGTATGCAGACAACTCTTTGGAAATAGGAAAGTCTGCATTTATTGAGGTTTTTGCTTGCAGCTCTCCGGATATCGGAAGAGCCTGAATTCCAATGTCTGCCATAAAGATTTGATAGTCCTTTCCGGTTTTCGAAAAAGTGTATTTTGGCATTATGTAAAGGTCCAGGTTCCAACCTAACTGTCCAGGGGTTGAACTAAGAAATTCCAGAAGATTCATGCCGGATAGATCTTCAATTTTTCCAGAATTTGCTCTCGTGAGACCAAATCCCAAGTAAGCTCCGGTTCCTCCGCTTAATCTGTCGTTTACTGCAGGCGATGTCATCAGAAGTTCGATTTGTTCCTGATAATTCATATTCTGCCATTTATGGATATCTGCTTTGAATCCTGCCTGGAGCGTCATAGAGATTAAGTCATTTGATGGAGTGTAATTTCTTGGGCGATTTCCTGACGTAGTATCAGGGATTCTTGAAGCCAAGTAAGGGCTGTTTATTCTTGCAGAAAGAAGAGGCAGAGTTCCTTCTATTTTAACATCTGTTGCAAGGTCTTTTATCGGAGATGCCAAAGAACCAGAGGGAGTAAGTTCTATCTTATTTTTTTGAATATTTGGATCTGCACTAAGCGTCCCAATTACCGGAGAACTCGGGAAGAGCCCCATTAAAATGTCCTGCGCGTTGACTTCTGCCGCAGGCGCTAATGCTATTGTTGCAAGTGCGATTGAAGGAATAATCAATTTTTTATTCATGACCCGCCGACTTATTTAAATTTTATAAAGATATCTATTATAGGATATTAATGGAAATAACTCGAGGGATAGAAGAATATAAATTGATTGTTAATCAACTAATTAAAGAAAGTTTCCCCGAGTTAAGGTCTTTTAAATTTTTGTTTTTAGAAGTTCCAAGATTTTTCCCCTTCTGGAGTTTTGTACAAAAAGGATATAGGAGATTTTTCTTTATTCTAAATAAAGTTTACCAAAAGTTGGACGATGAGGCGGTTAAAGGAAATCTTGCGCACGAATTGTGCCACCTTGTTCTGGACCACCAATATCGTGGAGGAATTAATGATCTATTTCATAACTTTGTAAAATTCTTGAGTTTCGCGTTTAATACTAAAATGTCAAGGGAAATTGAAAATAAAGTTGATAGGGAAGTTATAAGAAGAGGATATGCAAGAGATTTGTTATCTTCACATCTAGCTTGGGAAAAATTCTTCTCTGAGAGGGCCCTGAGAAAACTTCATTCAAGAGGTTATCTGACTTCTGAACAAATTAAAACTTACGCGAAGAAAATCGGAAAATGGCAACAATTTTAGGAATTGAATCAACAGCGCACACTTTTGGAATTGGAATTGTTCGCGATGGAAAAGTTATTTCTAATGTTCGCGATTTGATGTCAACAGAGAGCGGAGGCCTTATTCCGATAGAAGTTGCAAAACATCATGCGCGAGTTTCTCAAGAAATTTATTCGCGCGCTTTGAAAGATGCTAAGATTAAAGAGAATGAAATAGACGCAATCGCTTTTTCGCAAGGGCCTGGGTTGGCTCCTTGCTTGCTTGAAGGAATGAAATTTGCGAAGGCGCTTTCACGAAAATTGAAGAAACCGCTTGTTCCGGTTAATCATTGCATTGCGCATTTGGAACTTGGAAGACTTGTTGGCGCTCGCGATCCTGTGATGCTATACACTTCAGGCGCAAATACCCAAGTTATCGCTTACGCTTCTGGAAAATATAGAATTTTTGGCGAGACTTTAGATAAAGGAGTCGGGAATTTTATTGACACTTTTGCTCGGTCGCTTGGACTTGGTTTTCCCGGAGGTCCAAAAATTCAACAGTTAGCGGAGAAAGGGAAAAATTATGTTGAGCTGCCTTATGTTGTTAAAGGAATGGACATTTCGCTTTCAGGGATTCTGACGAATCTGAAACAGAAAGCGGATTCTGGAAAATTCAAAAAAGAAGACCTAGCGTTCAGCATGCAGGAAACTGTTTTTGCGATGCTGGTTGAAGTTGCTGAGCGCGCACTTTCTTATACGGGAAAGAAAGAATTGCTTTTGGCTGGTGGAGTTGCGTGCAATTCAAGGTTGCAGGAAATGGCTCGCAAGATGTGTTCTGAAAGGCTAGAAAAAACCAAGCTTTTTGTGCCTTCGCGAGACTTGCTTGTTGATAATGGCGCGATGATAGCTTATGCTGGAGAAATAATTTTCAATTCTGCTTTCCCGCCCGCCCGCCCTGCCTCGCTTCGCTTGGGAAATAATGATAAAAAATCCGGCGAGGCTGAATCTAAACTAATTTATTTCCCGAAAGATTTGGATAAACTGGACATCAGGCCAAGGCAAAGGACGGATGATGTTGAAGTCAGGTGGAAATAGTATTCTATTGTAACTGTTAGGTAGTAAAAGTAGAAAGGTTTAAATATTGTTTTTTTATCATATGGCTTATGAATAATTTAGTTACAAGGGAACCAAGAGAAGTAATCAATAAGCATTCTCCTAAAGGAGAGTATGCTAATGTTGCAGTGGGATTGAGACCTTCAGGGGTTATCCATCTTGGAAATATGGCTACAATGGGTCTTGCAGGCTATATCTCTTCGGAAATTGGTCCCCATTTATCTCAGCTTAATTTAACAATTTGTGACTTGGATATGCCTGATAAGAGAGACTGGTCTGTCTCAGAAAATGGATATATGAAATATTTTGGAAACCTTCCAGATCGATATGGTTGTCATGAGAACCTCTTAAATCATGCAAGAGAAGGAATCGACAATTTTGCAGGAGGTTTAGAGAGAGAATTGGGCATTAGAGCTAATGTAACTCTTTTATCTGATCTTCAAAGACAGGGTGGATTTAGAGAAGGTCTAAAAAGGGTACTGGATGCGCGCTTGACACATAAACTGAATTCAAGATTGCCTGCAGATAAGGCATTGGTATATCCTCTTTGTCCGAAGTGTCACACATCAAATCCTGATTTAAGTGAATATCATAATGGGATACTGAAGACTAAATGCTCAAACCCGGATTGTGATTTAGGAGAATATGAATTGGATGTCTTAGATATAGATTTTGATTTAGCTGTTCATTATTTTATAGATCCTCTTAGAGATAGATTAACAACTCCTTCTTCTGCAATTCATGTTTTTGGGGGAGATTATCTCTTTGAATCTGGTGGTAACAAAACTAAATTAGATAAGATTATTCAAGTTATGAATGTTGCTGGGGAAGGGGATATCCCGGATGTGGTTATTGGTCCTACTTTTTATGGTTCAGATGGGTCAAAAATGAGCAAGAGCAAAGAAAATGGATTAACTACAGATAAGTTATATGAACATTTTGGAAATGATCTTATTGTCCCGAGGATCATGGATATGATTAGATGGATAGATTCTCAAGGTATGAAAGTTGTCGATATTTCTATAGCAAAGGATCAACTATTTGGAAGAAGAAAGTAATTCCACTAATTTAATAAATCCACTTTCTATTTCTTATTTATGGTTGAAGGTAAGTTAGATTACAGCAAGCTGAAATTCAAATGCGGACTGGAAGTTCATCAGCAACTTAATACGCGGAAACTTTTTTGTTCGTGCCCTTCGGTGTTGCGGAGCGATGAGCCTGATTTTACTGTCAGGAGAAAACTTCATGCGGTTGCAGGCGAGAGCGGCGAGGTTGATGTTGCCGCCGCTTATCAGTCTGCACTGAATAAAACTTTTGTTTATCAGGGGCATGATGAAAACGCTTGTTTGATCGATCTAGATGAAGAGCCGCCGCATCAGATTAATCAGAATTCTTTGAAAATTGCTCTGCAGATCGCTTTGCTTTTGAATTGCAAAATCCTTCCGATAACGCAGATAATGAGGAAGACTGTTGTCGATGGTTCAAACACTTCGGGTTTTCAGAGGACCGTGCTTATTGCGCGGGACGGTTTTGTGGAGACTGAACAAGGAAGAATTGGAATCGACACGCTCTGTCTTGAAGAGGACTCTGCGAGAGTTGTTTCCCGTTCGGAGAAAACCGGAGAAGTTGTTTACAATTTGGACCGGCTTGGAATTCCGTTGATTGAAATTGCAACTTCGCCGGACATTAAAAGCCCAGGACAGGCAAAGGAGGTTGCGTTGCATATAGGAAACATTCTTAGAAGCTGCGATGTTAAAAGAGGGATTGGGACGATAAGACAGGATGTTAACATGTCTATAATGGGAGAGAACCGGATTGAGATGAAAGGCGTGCAGGACATGAGAATTTTCTTGAAAGTTATTGAAAAAGAAATCGCGAGACAGAAGAAGCTTCACGATTCAGGAAAGCCGACGCAGGCTGAAGTCAGAAATGCTTTGCCTTCGGGAGATTCTGAATTCTTGAGGCCGATGCCCGGCGCCGCGAGAATGTATCCTGAGACGGATTTGCCGCTGCTGAAAATAAAAAAAGATTTTATCGATGATGTAAAGAGAAATCTTCCGAAACTGCTTTCTGAAATCGAAGAAGAATTGAGGAAAAAATACGGATTGCATGAAGAGCTGATAAAATTGATTTTGAAAACCGGCAAAGTCGATGAATTCAAGGATCTTGTTTCGATAATTCGCGATCCCGAACTTGCTGCGAAAACTCTTGTTCTTTACCCGAAAGAAATCGCTTCAAAGAATAATTTTTCCGAAGAACAATCTGAAGAAATTTTCAATCGGGACGCTTTGGCTGAAGTTTTGAAAGCTGTCGTGAACCGGAAAATTTCCGAAAGGCAGGTCAAGGAGGTTCTTGAAAGGCTGGCTTCCAGAATGAAACTTTCCGAAGCGTTGAAGTTTGAGAAACAGGATTTTTCAGGAATCGAAGAGCGTGTTGTAAAGATTTTGAAGGAGAAACCGGGACTTTCGCCGAATGCTTACATGGGCTTGTTGATGAAGGAATTCAAAGGAAAGGCGGATGCTAAGACCTTGATGGAATTGATTCAGAAATTGAATAAGTAATCAATCTTTTTTTCCGTATTTTTCTTCGTACATTTCCACTGCGCGCCCGACATCCTTAAGCGCGTCTTCTTTTCCAAGGACTTCTAGAATCTTGCACTGCTTGCCCTGAAGATGCTTGTAAGTTTCGAAAAAATGTTTCAGCTCTTCTATGATATGTTCCGGAACATCTTTTATGTCTTGGTATTCCTTATATCTTGGGTCTTCATCGTAAACCGCAACTATCTTGTCATCTTTTTCGTCGCTGTCGATCATTCTCAAGACCCCTATGACTCGAACTTTTGCCAAAGTCATTGGATACAATGGGCGGCCCGTTAAGATTATTATGTCCAGCGGATCGTTGTCATCCCACAAGGTTCTTGGAACGAAACCATAGTCGCCGGGATAATGGACTGCGGAATAAAGGAAGCGATCCACTTTAAGCAAGCCCGTGGTTTTGTCAAGTTCGTATTTTATTTTGGAATCTTTCGGAATTTCAACTATTGCATTTATAACTTCGGGCGCTTTTTCCCCGATTTCAACGTCGTGCCAAGGATTTACTGTTGACATGGGTTTTCAAAAATAACAATCGTTTAAAAAGATTTGGAATTAAAAAATCAAGGTATAATTAATTTTATATATCGCGCTTTTCTTCTGAATTTATGGATTTGGAAAAATTGAATTTGAAGCGCGAGAAAGTAAAAGATATATTTGCGAAGAACATTAAGGAAGTTGAAACTGTTGGCTGGGTTACAAATACTCGCGAGCTGGGAAAGATAAAATTCCTGATTTTGCGCGACTCTACAGGAAGCATTCAGGTTACGGCCGTGAAAGGCAAGACGGACGAAGAAGTTTTTGATTCGCTTGATAAAATTTCAAGAGAGTCTGTGGTTTATGTTAAAGGCACGGTTAAGGAATCGAAGCAGGCGCCGGGCGGAAAAGAAATCAATCCTTCTGTTGTGGAAGTTTTGAATCCCGCCGAAAATCTGCCGATCGATGTTTTGGACTTTTCAAAAACTGATTTGCCAAAAAGGTTAGACAACAGATTCTTGGATATGCATAGGGAAAAGATTCAAGCGATTTTTAGGATACAGTCAGAGTTGGCTTTTAGATTCAGGGAGTTTTTTCACGACAAGGGATTTATGGAAGCGCAACTGCCCTCGGTGATTTCTGCTTCAAGCGAGGGCGGGACTGAACTTTTTGAGGTTAAATATTTTGAAAAGAAAGCTTATCTTGCACAAAGTCCGCAGCTTTACAAGCAGATGATAGCCTGCACGCCGGTTGAGAAAGTTTTTACAATCACTCCTGTTTGGCGAGCGGAGAAACATAATACGATTCGGCATTTGAATGAATCAAGGCAGATGGACATTGAAGTTGCGTTTGCAGGCCAGATGGAAATAATGAAATGGGAAGAGGAAGTCGTTCAGTATATGATTTCTCAAGTTATCAAAAATTGCAAGAAAGAGATTGAGGTCCTGGGATTGAAACTGAAAGTTCCAAAAGCAAAATATTTGAGTTACGATGAGACTGTTAAACTTCTGGGAATGAAATACGGCGAGGATTTAACTCCTGATGATGAACGCGAGCTTGACAAGAAGTTTCCTGACACGATTGTTTTCATCCATTCATGGCCTGCGAAAATTAAACCGTTTTACATCATGCCCAAAGACGGAAAAGCTGACGCAAAATTGACCGAGGGCTTCGATGCGATTTACCGCGGCCTGGAAATAACTTCGGGCGGCCAGAGAATCCATCTGCCTGAACTTTTGACGCAAAGGTTAAAAGCGAAGAAACTTAATCCGAAAGATTTCAAGGGTTACATTGACAGTTTCAGATACGGGGCTCCGCCGCATGCCGGCTGGTCTATCGGACTTGAAAGGCTTACAATGCTGGTGACGGAGCAGAAGAATATTCGCGAGGCGGTTTTATTTCCAAGAGACAGAGATAGGCTGACGCCTTAATTTTTATTATTCCAAGGAGAAAGAGGTTCATAAATGCAGAATAATGGGGGAATGATTAATTTTATAAAAGCTCTTAGTTCTTGATTTCTATGACAGAGTACTCTAACGATCTTGAAAAAGCAGCCCGATTCAATGCAGATGCAAGAAATGTAATCTCTCTTGCAAACAACTTGATTGAGATTCTTAAGTCCGGCAAGGTAAGTCAGTCTCTTAGAGAAACCGTAG
>CAYREP010000024.1:0-7938 GCA_964423375.1 Candidatus Woesearchaeota archaeon
AAATTCTTCGCTTTAGGAAAATGTTTAAGAAATGAAACAGTGGACTGGAGCCACGGCTTTGAATTCAACCAGACGGAAGGCATCGTTGTGGACCGGAACGCGAATTTCAGGCACTTGCTTGGATATTTGAAACAATTCTTCAAAAAGATGGGCTTCGAGAACATAAGGTTCAGGCCGGGTTACTTCCCTTACACTGAACCAAGCGTCGAAATAGATGCATGGAACGAAGACAAGAAAGTTTGGCTCGAAATAGGCGGAGCCGGAATCTTCAGGCCGGAAGTAACTATCCCTTTGCTTGGAGAACAAATTCCAGTTCTGGCATGGGGCCCGGGCTTCGACAGAGTGCTTATGGACTATTACCAAATAAAAGACCTCCGTGATCTTTACAAAAATGACCTAGCTCAATTGAGAAAAATGAAATTCTGGATGAAAAATTAAGATGGAAGGCTGCACATTCTGCAAAATTGTGAAAGGAGAAATTCCCTCGGTGAAAATCTGGGAAGATGAAGATCATATCGCGATCTTAGACATAGACCCATCAACGCGAGGACATAGCTTGATAATTCCTAAAGCACATCATGAAACCATCTTCGACATTTCAAAACCGGAATTCGACAAGGCAATGAATGCTGCGAAAAAAGTCGCAGAAATCTTGAAAGAAAAATTAAAAGCCGACGGAATGAATCTCCTAATATCAAGCGGCGAAGCCGCCCAACAGGAAGTTCCTCACTTGCACGTTCATTTAATCCCAAGATACGAAGGAGAATCTTTTAAAATAAAACTTGAAAATAAAACCGAAAATAAAAACCTTGAAGAAGTCGCAAAACTTTTGAAGCAATAACATGAGATTAAATAAAATAACTATGAGAAGAACAGCATGGCAGTAATAACAATAGATAAAAGATTGTTCGAAAAAGAAATTGGAAAGCTCGACGAGAAAATGCAAAACCAGATAGCGATGCTTGGAACGCCCATAGAAAAACTCACGGACACGGAATTGCAGGTTGAAATATTCCCGAATAGGCCGGACATGCTTTCTTATCACGGTTTCAAAAGAGCCTTGCTTGCATTTCTGGACAAAAAAACGGGTCTGCAAAAATATAAAATAAATCGGCCGGAAAAAGATTATGTCGTAAAAGTAGACTCTTCCATGAAAGATATTCGGCCGTACACCGCCTGCGCGATTGTCCGCGGATTGAGGTTGGATTCCGAAAAAATCCGCGAGGTGATAGAGATCCAGGAAAAGCTCCATGCGACTCTCGGCAGAAAAAGAAAGAAGATGGCCATCGGAATTTACCCGCTCGACAAAATTTCGCTCCCGATCAGGTTCAAAGCCCTTGAACCCGACAAAATAAGATTTGTCCCGCTGGAATCTGAAAAAGAAATGTCCGGCCTGGAAATATTGCAAAAGCACCCGACGGGAAAAGAATATGCGCATCTGCTCGCCGGCAAAGCCCGCTTCCCTGTTTTTATAGATTCAAAAGAAAAAGTGTTGAGCATGCCGCCGATAATAAACTCCCACGAAACCGGCCGCGTCACAGAAAAAACAAGGAACATTTTCGTTGAATGCTCAGGATATGATTTGGAGAGCCTGAAAAAATGTCTTAATATTTTAGTGTCTTCTCTGGCGGACATGGGCGGAAAGGTTTACGCAATGACATTGGATTACGGCGTGAAAAAAATCCAGACCCCTGATTTTGAATCGGGCAGCATGAAAATCCGCATTGAAGAAATAAACAAGCTTCTTGGGCTGAGCCTAACAGAAAAAGAAGTCAAAAAATTTCTGGAAAAAATGGGCCATAATTACAATCTCGAAAAAAAAGAGGCAGAAATCGCGCCGTGGCGGGTGGATATAATGCATGAAGTTGATCTGGCTGAAGACATCGCTATAGCTTACGGTTACGGCAACCTTATCCCAGAAATCCCCGAAATATCGACAATAGGGCAGGAAAATTCAAGAGAGACGATAAAAAGAAAAATTTCCGACATTTTGTCAGGCTTGGGAATGCAGGAAACTTCTAACTATCATCTGACAACTGCGAAAGATCAGGATGAAAAAATGGGAGAAAAAAACAGCAAGAAAAACATAGCCATAGAAGATTCAAAAACAGATTACAATATCCTCCGGAGAAATCTTGCGTCTTACGCGTTGAAAACGTTTTCAGAAAACGTGAAGAACGATTATCCCCAAAAGATATTCGAAATCGGAAAAGTTTTTTCGGCAAGTAACGGTTTGGTTGAAACTGAAAATCTCGCGGTTGCGACATCCCCCGGAAATTTCACGGAACTTAAGCAGATTTTAGATTATCTCTCGAACATGATGGGAATAAATCTAAAAATCGAATCTCCAAAAGAAAGTCCGGGTTATTTCATCAAAGGGAGAGTGGCGGAAATTTTATTCAAGGACCAAAGCATCGGTTTCCTTGGAGAGATTCACCCGAAGATATTGAAAAATTGGAAGATAAGAATGCCGGTCGCATTATTTGAAATCAATGTAGAAAAGATGCTTGAAGAGATATCTGAAGAATAAAACTATTTATGTTCACGCTTCTCGCGTTCCATCTTCTTCATAAAATCATTTATGAATTTCTCGCTGCTGCTCCGGTCTTTCACTTCGAGCAGGGTGTAATAATCCATGTCTCCTTCAACGGCTTTCTCAGTCTTAACATCCGACATGAGATGCTCCCGAACATCTCTGCTAAGCAGGATTTCGCCTTTGGAAATAGATGCCAGTTTCTTCGCAACAGAAGAGAAATTCCCAAGACTCATGAACTTGATGCTGTCGCCAAATTTCTTTGCGACGATTGTTCCCCGGTTAACAGAAATGCCAAAATCAATCCTCTGTTTGAAAAGCTTGTTATGGCTTTCGAAGATTTTAGAAATTTCTCTCGCAGTTTGAACAGCCGGCTTCTCATTGGAAAACGTTCGGGTCTTCACCGGCGCAAATATAAAGAAAAGGTAATTTCCGTTTTCGTAAATTACCGACTTCGAGGCTACCGCAGACTGCTGCAATTTATCCATAGTCTCATTGACTCCGCCTTTTCCGGAGCGTATTTCTTCAAGGTTTTTCAGGTTTACGCAAACGACTGAAGCATCCTGCTTGTCTCCCTGGATTGAAAGCGACATATCTGCTCTTCCGGAACTCTTATCGACAATCCCGTCTTTTTGGACCGGAAGCCGTTCTTCTTTGCTTGGCTTGACCTTTGGCTTGGCCTTGTTTATGTTGGCTTTCCCGAAAAACTTCTTTTTCCTTATTCTTCTAAACAAGAGGAATATTACAAAAGCCAAAATCAAGACAATGAAAATCCAAACCAGGGGATATTTAACAAGGCTGACTATCCCGCTAGAAGCTTGTTCTACGCTGATAGCATTCCCTGTAAGCGCAAGATTGCCGTTGAATAAATTAGAATTGCCGCTGGAAACCTGCACTGAATAATTGCCATCGGGCGCGCTTAAGACATATTTTTGGGTCTTGTCAACACCTAAACTGACGTTAAATGAGGAAGATTCGTTCCCTAAATCCACCAAAAGCTTTTTATCGTAAGGGACATTCCCCACATTTTTAACTATAAGCGTCCGGTTTAGGAAATCAACAGAAACCGCTTCATTTGACAATATATTAAAAGATGAACTTGAATTGAGACCTCTTGAAACTGCGGAAACGCTCCAAGTCGCGGGAGGAGAATTATAAGCAATAGGAAGTTCAAGAAATTCCCCGGTGTTTTTGCTTTGTTGGTCCATGACTTGCCCGCTCTCGTCCTTGACGGTGAAATCCGCAACTGCATTAATCTTTTCTCCGGTCTGATCATGGAGTATTGTTCTGACTCGGAGAGTCTTTCCCGGCATAATAGAAGCCGTTTGGTTGCCAAATATTATTTCCAGGCTGGTCGGAACCTGATCTATCTTAACATTGAAACTTGACGCCCCAATATTGGTCTTTGTTCCAAGAGAATTCAGTTCATAAGCCTGAACGACTGCGGTGTAAGTCCCAGCCGCCAGATCCGAAGGAATCGAAAAATTGAACTGGAAAAAACCGTTCGAGACCATGGCCGTTCCTGAATATGCAGAACGGTTTCCCGAAGAAATTGCAATTTGCGCCGCGCCTTTTGCGCCGCGGCCGTTTTCCTTTTCGGCATTTCCTTGAATCAAAACCTGCTGACCGGGCTTGAACTCTCTTTCAGGAGTTGTAATGTTTACATTTATTTTATTTGAAACCGTGAAGCTAGAACTGAATTTCCGCTCGTTTCCGATAACCGCTTCGATTTTGCACGTCCCGACAGATCCGCCGACAAGAGTGGAGTTAAGGGGCGGGGTGATAACCTTGAGGCTGTCCTGAACTCCGTCGAGACACTGAAGATTAATCTGCGTCGTAACGCCGTTGCATATAAGAAAAGAGTTAAAACAGTCGCTCGTCGGAGAAAATCCAACGGCCGTCTGGACCATGTCCCCGAGGTTATAAAGGTTATTTGGCTGAACATTAAAAAGCACCTGCCCGCTTGCGGAAGAAACTAGCAAAATCAAAGAAAATGCAAAAAGTGCGAATATGAAATTTGTCTTCCCCATTTTACGTTTTTACAATGGGATTTTTGTTTATAAATATTTGTGGAATAATTTAAAAAGAATTTTCCCCACAACAAATCATGAAAAAAGAGTCGTTTAAAGTTGATCCCTGGAATGTTTCGGGAAAGATTGATTATGAAAAATTGATTAAAAAATTCGGGGTGGAAAAACTGGATGAAAAAACGCTTGCAAGAATAAAAAAGCACGCGAAAGAATTGCATTTTATGCTTCGCAGGAAGATATTTTTTGCTGACCGGGACTTGAACTGGCTTCTCGACAAATACGAAAAAGGCGAGAAATTTTTCCTCTATACAGGTTGCGGACCTTCCGGACCGCTCCATCTGGGGCACTTGCAAACGTGGATTTTTGTAAAATGGTTGCAGGATAAATTTAACTGCGAATTGTGGTTTCAGTTCACCGACGATGAAAAGTTTCTGTTCAAGGACAAAAGCTACGAAGAAATCCAAAAGTGGACTTATGAAAATATGCTCGATGTAATCGCAATGGATTTTAATCCGAAGAAAACGCATTTCCTCGTGGACACAAAACACGCGAATCTGATTTACCCCGAAGCCATAAAGGTGGCTAAGAAAATCACTTACTCTACGGTGAAAGCCGCATTCGGATTTGACGACTCAAAAAACATCGGAGAAATATTTTATACAAGCATGCAGGCAGTTCCCGCATTCCTTCCAAGTGTACTGAAAAAAAAAGAGACGCCCTGCCTGATCCCTCTTGCAATAGATCAAGATCCGCACTTCCGCGTAGCCCGTGATGTTTACCCGAAATTGGGCCATTACAAACCGGCAATAATCCACGGCGTGTTCCTGCCCCCCTTAACCGGAATAGAAGGCAAAATGAGCTCCAGCCAGGAGAATGTTGCTGTATTGACCACAGATTCCCCAAAAGAAGTCGAGAGAAAAATCAAGAAATACGCTTTCTCCGGAGGCAAAGACACGATCGAAGAACACAGGAAACACGGCGGAAATCCCGACATCGATGTCTCATTCCAATACCTTAAATTTTTCTTCGAACCCGACGACCAGAAACTGGAAAAAATTTACAGCGATTACAAATCCGGAAAGCTTCTCACTTCGGAACTGAAGCAAATCCTCATAGAAAAAATCAACGCTTTCCTGAAAGAACACCAAAAGCGAAGAGAAGCTGCAAAGAAAAAAGTTGATAAATTTTTATTTCGAAGCGATTAAATCTCCTGAACCTACTTCTGGCATAAGATAGGTATCAATTATCTTGGAACTATCTGCATTGAAAGGATAATTAAGTCTCTTGAGATCATATGCAAAAGTCTCAGGGAATTCCTTCGCCCAAGCCCGGAGGATCTTCGGCCAATAATTTTGAGTCTCTTTAGGAAGATTCTTGACATCAAACTTTGCGTTATTGCCAAAACCCCTGCTAAGAAGAGCCCCGTAACCGGCATTATAAGCATAGGCAATATTCTCAAGCTTCTCAAGATTTGAAAGTTTGTCCCAGCCCGGATAAAACAAAAAAAGGCTTCTGTCAATGTAAGAAAAATAAGCCATAGACATATTTATACTGTCCCAAGAATTTACCACAGCTTTATTAAAATCTTTTACGCCAACATCTGCAGCCGCAGCAGGAGTCATCTGAGTATATCCTCTCGCACCCGCAGGACTGACTGCATGCAAATTATCTGTCGATTCCACAAAGATGTCTGCCCTGAAAAATTCAGGAGTAAGGTAACGCGAGAGATTGAATGGACCTTTCACACTGTTGTATACTTCCACCACAGTCTTATAAATAGGATCAGAATTATAATTTTTCAACTGTTCCGACTCTATTCTCCCTCTATTTTTAAAATCTTCAGCAACTAGCTTTTGCACTTTTTTTATTTCGCTGTTCACTGGAGCTATCGCCTCAAGCTTAACTGTCGGGAGTATTGTGATTTCTCCATTCACCGGAGCGTAGGCTCTCTGAGGAAAAAGCCCTCCAAACGCCAGAGTTCCAACTGCGAAAGTTCCCGCTAACAACCTATTTCTCAAAGAAGTTTTCATGAATTCTCCCTGCGATTTCCATTTTTAAAACTTGCGAATGTAAAGTTCAAAATAACTGAACGCAACAAATCTTGATTAATTTTATAAAGTTCAAACCTTTGAAGAAATTATGAAAATTTTAAGCCTTCATTGCGATTTCATTTCGTTTCACGCTTTGAAAAAAGCCCTGAAAACTGTTGAACCTCTGAAAGAAGCCGAAAAGACGGAGCAGACAGTCAATGACTGTCTTGTAATAATGACCGCAGTTGAACAAGGCGACAACGACGAAGTTTTCAAGGATTACATAAAAAACATAGAAGACATCGCCTCGCAAGTCAAGGCAAAAAACATCGTTCTTTATCCATATGCGCATCTTTCATCAAACTTATCTGCTCCCGACGTTGCAATAAAAATGCTGAAAGCCGCCGAAAAAGAATTAACCAAAAAAGGTTACAAAGTTACAAGAGCGCCTTTCGGCTATTACAAAGAATTCAACCTTAAAGTAAAAGGCCATCCGCTTTCAGAACTTTCAAGGGAGTTTCATCCAAAAGGATTCGCAAAGGAAAAAATTTCCGGAACTGAAAAAGAGGAACCTTACGACCCAAAAAAACTTTTGAGAGAGATCGGAAAATCGAAGCTCGACACTTCCAAACTGAAAAGCAACGATCACCGAATCATCGGACAAGAAATGGATTTATTCTCATTCAATGAAGTCGCCCCTGGAATGCCTTTTTGGCACAACAACGGTTTGATAATAAAGAATGGATTAATAGAATTCTGGAGAGAAGTCCACAGAGAATCTGGCTATCATGAAATCTCCACGCCGCAAATCATGGATTCAAAACTCTGGAAGATTTCAGGCCACTGGGACAAGTACAAAGAGAATAATTTTGTAACAGACTACGAAAAACGCAAATTCCTTGTCAAGCCAATGAACTGCCCTGGCGGTTTGCTAGTTTACAAGACAAAACCAAAATCTTACAAAGAACTTCCTCTGAGAATTGGCGAGATGGGAATAGTCCACAGAGTAGAGCTATCATGTGTATTGGCAGGACTTTTTAGAGTTGTCCAAATCACCCAAGATGATGCGCATATTTTCTGCACCGAAGAACAAGTCGAGAATGAAATCTTCAAGATAATGGATCTTATAGAATTATTTTACAAAAAATTCAATTTGCAGTTCGACCATGTGGAGCTTTCAACTCGCCCTGAAAAAAGAGTTGGAAGTGACGAAGTCTGGGACAAAGCAGAAGGAATTCTTGAAAAAGCCCTCAAAGAAAAAAAAATGAAATATAAAATAAACGCAGGCGATGGCGCTTTCTATGGGCCAAAAATTGACCTGAAAGTGAAAGACGCCCTCGGTCGC
>CAYREP010000025.1:0-3136 GCA_964423375.1 Candidatus Woesearchaeota archaeon
TTCAAGGAAGAGCGGATGTTTGATGAGAAATTCGATTGATTATATCTGAATCTTTGAAAACATTCTTGATCCGATAAACAAGACTGCCAAAGTCAGCACCGCTCCAACGATAAGGTCGATGCCGATTCCGAATTGCGAAGCTCCGGTCAACGCCGCCCTTAACCCGTCTACGCCGTAAGTCAATGGATTGAAGTAAGAAATTATCTTAAGGAATTGAGGCGCGGTTTCAAGAGGGAAGAGCGCGCCGGAAAGGAAGAAAAGAGGCATTATCAGGAAGTTCATTATGAGCGGAAATGCCTGCATATCCTGGAGTTTCGAAGCCAAAGCTGTTCCGAGCGAAGTGAAGAACAGGCCTATGAGAATCATGAAAAGCAGCGCGAACGGCAGGAGAATCCACTGCGGCCTGAAGCCGAGGACAATCGTTATTGCCAAAACTATTATTCCCTGGAATATTGCAGTCGTCGCTCCGCCGAGAGTTCTCCCGAACATTATCTTGAATCTTGAAACAGGGGCAACGAGAGTTTCTTTCAGGAATCCGAATTGCCTGTCCCAAATAACTTCGATTCCCGCGAACATTGATGTGAATAGGATGCTCATGGCGATAATTCCCGGAGCGAGGAAATCTATGAAATTTCCCCCGTTGGCCGACTTATATAAAGAACCGAGGCCGAATCCAAGCGCCACGAGAAACAGGATTGGTTGGCCGAGCGACCCGATTATTCTGGGTTTTGAGCGCAGATATTTCTTGACCTGCCTGAGCCACATGATGTAAACCGGGCTGTTCACCTTCGCCTCCCCCAAGCTTTCGCATGCATCCTCATTCCCTCTATCGCTGAAGCGCCTTCGTCGCGGATTTCATGTCCGGTGAGTTTCAGAAAAGCCTGTTCCAAAGATTTTGTCTTTGTCGCTTCCTTGAGTTCCTTGGACGTTCCGGTCTGGATTATTTTTCCGTGGTCGATGATTGAAATTCTGTCGGCAACCTCTTCGGCTTCCTGCATGTAATGAGTTGTAAGGAAAACGGTCATGTTTTCTTCCTTGTTTAGCTTCTTGATGTAATTCCAGAGATGGTTTCTTGTTTGCGGATCAAGGCCGAGAGTAGGCTCGTCAAGAAAGAGGATTTTCGGATGATGGATAAGGCCTCTCGCGATTTCCAGCCTCCGCTTCATTCCGCCGGAAAAAGTTTTTACGAGGCTGTCTTTTCTTTCCCACAATTCCACAAATTTCAACAGGCTTTCTATCCTTTTTTTCCTGACTTTCTCGGGAACTTTGTAAAAGACCGCATGGAATTCAAGATTTTCGTAAGCGGTCAAATCATCATCGAGGCTCGGGTCCTGAAATACGATTCCGAACGACTTTCTCGTTTCGTTTTTTTGCGTTTTCGGATTCAGGCCATTGATTTCCAGTTCCCCTGAAGTGGCGTCGAGCAATGTCGTGAGGATCTTTATTGTGGTGGATTTTCCGGCCCCGTTCGGCCCGAGAAATGCGAAGACCTCTCCTTTTTTAACTTCAAAAGAAATTCCGTTCACCGCGGTCAAGTCGCCGAATTTTTTTATCAGGTCTTTTACTTTTATGGAATCCATTTTATCTTCTTTATTGATTTGTATTTAAATGTTTTTGGCAATTGCGGGGTTACGAAGCCCCGGTCATGAGTGTCGGATGATAAACAACTGTTGGATTTGGCTGTTGCTGTTGGACTTGTTGGTTTTGAGTTTGTGTTGAAGCCGAAAGTCCCTTGTTAGTGACGGGAGCCAAGACGTTTATGGAATTCTGGTTTTGTTGGCTGTTGCCGCTTAAGCCGGTTATCATGATAATTCCGATAACCAAAATGAAAATAGCAATTGAAACTCCTACAGCGATTCTAAGTTTTTTGAATCTCATCTAAAGTCAAAAACCTCCTCATGAATGTTTTCTTTTTTGATTCCCGCTTCTTCTAAATCGCTTATCAATTTCTCCTTGAATTTTGGAGAGCCGCAGATCAGGAATTCTTTTTCTTTCAGGCTTTCAAGGTCTCCGATATCTCTTGCGCTGAAATGCCCTTTCTTGGAAGAATCCCATTCTGTGAATTTGAAATTTTCCATTCTTTCGTCAAAGGACCTGAAGAAACTTTCCGAGACGTCCATGTTATTTCTGAAGATGTAGTAAAGGTTTACATTAGTTTTTTTATCATTTTCCAAAAGGTCCTCTGCCATGCCGACGAAAGGGGTTATGCCGATTCCTGATGCAAGCCAGACCTGGTCTTTGTTTTCATAATTCCTAAAATGGAATCCGCCGTAAGGTCCTTCTATTGAAACTTTGCCGCCTTCCTTGAGATTTTCGAGCTTATTTGTAAAGTCGCCGAGTTTTTTTGCGATTATTTTTATTGTGTAATTGTCTGTCTTGGATGCAATAGAAAAAGGATGGGGCTCTTTCGAAAGATGCTGGTTGTAGAATCTTATAAAAACAAACTGTCCGGACTTGTAGCTTATCGGTTTGTGCTCCGGCTCGAGTTCAAATGTGAAATTCTCGTTGGTTTTTTCTATGGTTTTTATTTTGTAAACTGCATTTTTCCCAAACCTGTTTTTTAGGAAAAGGCTGTAAGCGAATGCGGACAAACCAATGGTTGAGACGATTGCCGCGAACACATAGTAGCCGCGGAAAATATTGTCTGCTGAAACTGTGCCCCGCACGAGGAAAATGTGCAAGACTGCGAATGCAAAAACCAATCCCATGAACTCATGAGTAAATTTCCATTTGTGATATTTCATCTTCGAGAAGAGCGTTATGTAAACCAATATCAAAAGTCCTGTGAGCGCGATTATTCCAAAGTTGATAGACCAATAAGTTCCGGGCAAGAGATACTGCGCGGCGAGGCGGATGTTGTCCGGAATTTTGTTGAGCACAAGAAAGATCGGATGAGAAAGCACGAGGATGAGTGCGGTGCCGCCGAGGATGCCGTGGACTATGTAAACTTTGTCCAGGCCGCCAAAGATGTTTTCTATGAACTTCAATCTAGTGGAAAGCACGAAGTTCAATGCGAAGGCAGTTATGGCGATTAGCCCGAAAATTTCTCCGAGTGTGTGCGTGGCTATTGCGGAATCGTAAAGTTCGCTGCCCGCTTCGCCGAATGCGAAGAGCAGGAATACCGGAATTGCAAGAA
>CAYREP010000025.1:3236-7750 GCA_964423375.1 Candidatus Woesearchaeota archaeon
GAAACGAAAAGCGCGGTTGCGAGAACATCAGCATCCTCAAGTTTTTCCGAAACAACCGTTATCGAAATCGCGTCGCTGCTGTTGAGGATGTGCGATTTTTTGAAATCGCCGTAAAACTGATTGTAATCTCCGGAAGTCGCGACGCTTTGATTTTTCATTTTTATTTTTAGCAGAGCTTCTTTATGGTCGCGAGGATTTTTTATTCCGATAATGTGTCCAATATCTCCTGAAAAAACAACGTCTCCGCGCGAATTTATTATGAAGTTTTTCAAATCTCTGGATTTCAGAAAATCTGCAAGCCTGTCGGTTATGTATCCTTTCGCTATGCTGCCTAAATCTATCATTACGTCGGGATTTTTTAGGGTTACCCGATTCATAATTATATTTACGTCTTTGTAATTGCAATCGGGAATTGTTTCTTTTTCCTGTTTTTTTCTCTGTAGGATTTTTTTCCCAAGTGAGGGATCATATTTTCCGTTTGTAAGTTTTGCGAATTTCAGGGATTTTTTAAGAACTTTCAAAAGCTCTGAAGAAACCTTCGTCTGCCTTTTCTTGTTCAGCCGCGAGAGTTCGCTTTCGCCGTCGAAGAAGTTGAAGATTTTTTGCAGGCGGAGCGCTTCTTCGTAAAAATCTTCGAGAATCTCTTTGGCATTTTCCGGCGGATTGTAGACTATAATTTGGATTTTCCCGCCGAAAAGTTCTTTCTCGAAACTCTGAGAATTCATGAATTAAAATTCCAAAATTCATTTAAAAGAATTATGGACGTGAAATCTTTTGCTGACCTGAAAATAATAAAATAAAAAGAAGTAGAAAAATAAAAAATAAATTAATTTTACATTGCCGCGTTTACTGTCTGCTTAAATGTGGAATAAGGCTGCGCTCCGGAGATATAAACCGCCGTACTGCCGCTGGATTTTCCAACAAAGAAGCTTGGAGTTCCCTGAACACCCAGCTTAGATCCTTCGCTTTGCTCTTGGCTGAATCTACTGTCGTATTTTCCAGAATCAATGCAAGATTGAAGCTTGGTCATGTCTGCTCCGAGGTCTTTTGCTATTCCCAGCATTTCTGTCTGGTTTTCTGAACCTGTAACATAGTTGCCGGTGGAATCAAGAGTGTCTGTAGCAAAGACTTTCGAGTAGTACTTTTCATCAAGAGTCGGGTCTTGGTCGTTCAAGCACCATGCAATAAGTTGTGCGGGATGTCCCCCTGTGTGTCCCATGGTATATTTGATTACCAATCTTACTTTTCCGGTGTTAACATAGTCACTCATCAAATTGCTGACTATAGGTTCCCAACTGCTTCCGAAATTCTGTTTCGCATAAGCAGTCAAAGCAGCGCTGTCGCCTGAAGCCATTGCGCAATATGGGCAGGAAAAGTCTGTGAACTCAACAACTGTAACCGGTGCATTGTCTGAACCCATGATTATTGTGTCTGGTTGTACCAAACTGCTAAAGTCAATTGAGACCGTGCTGCCGGTTTGCTGAGCAGCGGCATTTGATCCGTTGTCTCCCGCAGCTGCATTGCCCGTCACTTTTCCGATTCCAAAACCGCCGGTGAACATGCTTACTACAAGGGCCGCCAGAAGAACAAAAACCGCGCCTTTCCAAAGAGCATCTTTCTTTATGGTGATGGTCTTTGCTTCGCTATGCTCATGATGTTCATGGCCTTCGTGTTTTTCGCTTTTTTCTTCACTCATTTTCTACCTCCTTTCAACTCTTACCTGTTGGTAGTTTAATCTCACAGAGAATCCCTTTATTTATATCTTTTGATACTTTATATATGGAAAGCGACAAGATGCATGCGGAGACAATTGTGATCTCCATTCCTTTGAGTGGAAGGAAATTTATTGCGGCTGTGCTTATTCCAACTATCGAAAGAATTCCTATTCCGCATGAAGCTGAGCAGCCGGCGGGGGCGATGAATCCGAGGAATATTCCTACCGAAGCTAACAGGCCTGTTTTTTTGGAAATATTCTTTATCATCTTCGATTTGTAAATAATCAGGCTGAATAAAATCCCAAAAAGCAGGCTGATAATTGCTGTGCCAATAATAACTTCTTTTGGAATGAAACCTCTCATGAAAGGGCTTATGAAGATTGCCTGGAAGAATCCCCGATATTGATAGATGAGGGAAATCTGCCGATAATTAATAAGGAAAAGATATATCCAGTAAAATGCAAATGCTATCAGGGCGGTAGAAGAGATATATCTCCAGTTTGAAAAAACTTTTCTAAAACCCAAAGAAGCCTCTTTTATTTTCATAGATTTTTTATTCAGGAAATTGAGTTATAAAAGATTTGCTGTAGTTAACTAAATATCTATTCAGACGTCTCAAATAAATTTATAAGTTTTACAATCTTTATTTTGGAATGAAAAGAAGAGGCGAAAAAGTCTTGAGGCTTTCTAAGAAGATTGTGAGACAATTGAAGCCTTTTTGTTCGCGGATTGAAATTGCGGGGAGCATTCGTCGCAGGGCAAAAAATCCCGGAGACATTGACCTTGTTTTAGTTTCGAAAACCGAAAAAGGTAAGGAAAAAATCAAGGAGCTGTTGAGCAAGAAAGGAAAGTTTTTGCAAGGCGGAAGCCATATTATGTTTTTCAGGATTGAAGGCGTTGACGTTCAGTTGTTTTTTACTTCAAATGAGGAGTGGGGCGCCGGTTTGCTGGCGTATTCGGGAAAGAAAGGTTCCAATATCGGCTTAAGATTGGTTGCGATGAGGAAAGGCCTTAAGTTGACAAATCACGGACTTTTCAGAAAATCCGACGGTAAGAGGATTGCTGGTAAAAATGAAAGAGAAATTTACAAAGCGCTCGGCAGGCCGTACAAGGAACCGTGGGAAAGATGAATTCTATAAACTTATAACTTCCGCCGCAAAACTCGTGCCCGCGATTTGAACTGTTTTTTAAATTTGTCAAATCGCAAACATTCGCCCCGACCTCCACCCCCTGAGGAATGAGACAATATCACCTCTTTTTTGGAGTTAATTGAGATTGCAACGAGCATTGAGCCTTGCAGATTTCATTAACCTATTTGAATCAATCTGGCGACAGCGACACTTTTTCGATAAATTTATTAGAACTTATTTAATCTTCAATTTCATAATCATTATAAACTGCTTCTGGTTTTTTGTTTTATGAGGATAAATGTCAAGGTGAAACCTTCTTCGGGAAAACAAGAGGTTATTGAAGAGGGCGAAAATAAGTTTACTGTTTTTTTGAAGTCCGCGCCGGAAAGCGGGAAGGCGAATGCGGAACTCGTCAAATTGTTGCACAAATATTTTAAAACTGATGTTAAGATTAAATCCGGTTTAAAATCAAAGAAAAAAATTGTCGAGGTTGGAGAATGAAAACTTTATCATTGAAGCAGCCGTTTGCGGAATTGATTTTGCAAGGCAGGAAGAAAATTGAACTTAGAAACTGGAACACTAATTTTCGCGGAGAGTTTTTGATTCATGCTTCTAAGAATCCTGATGTTAAGTCAATGAAGCAGTTTGGATTCAGTGAATTGCCTCTTGGTTTTATCGTTGGCAAAGCTGAACTTGTTGGGGTTAAACGCTATGACGGCGAAGAAGAACACAGAAAAGATGCGGGATTGCATTTGGCTTCGAGCGCGTGGGGAAATTTCGGATTTGTTTTGGAAAATCCTCAGAGGATAAATCCGCCGATTCCTGCGAAGGGAAAATTAAATTTCTGGGATTTTGGGATATGAAGTATTCGATTGTATATCTCTTGAAGGGCGAAGCGGAAAAATATCATCGAGAATTAGTCAAAGAAGTTAGTCAAAAATTTGGGGTCAAAGGAGTTGTTAATTCAAAAGTTCCTTCGCATGTAACATTAAAATATTTGTCTAATCGAAACGAAATTAAGGATATTGAAGAATTAATCAAAAGAATATCTGAAAATATAAATTCTTTTTATCTCGATGTTGGAGGAGTTGGAAGTTTTGGCAAAGATGTTATTTTTCTCAAAGTCAAGCATTCTGAAGAACTGAATAAATTAGAAGGAGAACTTTTTGGAGCGTTGAGAGACCTTTCAGATATTAGGTGGGGTTCTTGGGATAAATTGCCTTACGCTTTCCATATCACTTTAGCAGAGAAAGATATAGGAAATAAGTTTTATGAAATAAAAAAGTACTGCGAAGATCACGAAAAACATTTTAGAGTTCTGTTTGATAACATTACTATAATCAAAAAACCAAAGGACAAATGGATTGTTCACAAGGAGTTCAAACTGAAATGAAATATATTGAAGCGCCGGACTTGCAGGAGAAAGCTGAAGACATTTCGCGGACTTTGTTTCCGCATATAAAAATCGAGAGGATGAAATGTTTCAGAAGTTACGGAAGTTCCAGCAGAGGGACTATCGCGCGATGTCATGCTTTGGGGAAACTTATGCAATTGGCTGTCGGAGTTAAAGCGCATTACGCGCTTGAATTCATTTCCGAGAGATTCGACAAAATGCCTGAGGAAGAGCAGATGAAAGTCATAATGCACGAGCTGATGCACATTCCGAAAA
>CAYREP010000026.1:0-7264 GCA_964423375.1 Candidatus Woesearchaeota archaeon
TATCAAAACTGATTCCGAGCTCCGCTGCGATAACTTGAGCAGCCCCTTCTTTGCTTATCAGGCCTGAAAGCTTTGCTCGCTTAGCTTCAACCCTCCTTTCTATTTCAGAAATTTCCAGCCCCGAAGTTCTCGCAAGCCTCTCAACAATCTTCTCGTAGTTTCCAATCATGAACCGAAAAAACAACTTTATTTTTTAAGTATTTGTGTTATTTGGGCAATCATGGTTTTTTCTTCCACTGTAGTTTCTTTTTTTCGAGCAAGCGAGGAAAACGCAAGGTTTTCTAACCGCCGCTTTCTAAAAGAAAAACCCAACAGCAATATTTATAAAACACATAACACAAAACAACCCATGGGAACCGTAATCATAAAAATCAAGCTTATGCCGGAGTCTCCGGATTCAGACCTTAAAAAAATTGAAGAAGAAGCGGAAAAAGCCATAACATCAGACGGCGGCTGGAGTGTTGCTTTTGCCGAGGAACCCATTGCCTTTGGATTAAAAGCGATTTATGTTTCTTTTGCATGGCCTGAAGAAAAAGAGCTTGAACCGCTCGAGAACAAGTTAGGCCGGCTCAACGAAGTCAAATCCGCGGAAGTCTCGGATATGCGAAGAGCGATTGGATAATCATGAAAAGTTATCTGGAAAATTTAAAGCGTTTAGGGATTACCTCGAAATTGGCCCAATACGACCAAAAGGGGATGCCCGTTTTTTACCTTATCTATTATGAAGGTTCAAGAATCGGAGTTTATGATCCCAAAGCGAACCCGCCCCTTATATTGGAAAAAATTACAATGGATAAATCCCGAAGAGAATCAATCATTTCAGCTTCCGGGATTTTGCGCAGAAATCGTATAGAGGCTTCTTTTCCGAAAGAGATATGCAAAACTGAAAAGCTTGTTGCAATTTGCAATCAATAATCTTATAACTCTCATTTTCTTTAATTCACCATGCTAAGCCGGGAACAGGAAAAACAAGTCCGCGAAGAATTGGTCCAGCAAATAGAATCCTCTTTCCCTGAAGACAAAAAAGCCGCTGCAAAAGAACAGGTTGAGGCAATGTCTTCCGGGGAACTCGAAAAATTTGTAAAGCAAAATTCAGAAAAATCGGGCGGAGGAAACGGTTGCATTTTCTGCTCAATCGTCTCAGGAGATTCTGAAAGTTTTAAGGTTGCTGAAAACGGCTCTTCCGTCGCAGTTTTGGAAATAAACCCCGTTTCCCGCGGGCACACCATCGTCCTTCCGAAAGATCACAAGTCCTACAAAGATGCTCCCGAAGTTATGCAATTCGCAAAGCAAGTTGCGTTAATCCTTAAGGAAAAATTAAATCCGAAAGATGTTGAAATAGCGTCGGTGGATTTTCAGGGTCACGGCGCAATAAATCTCATTCCGGTTTATTCCGACGAAAACATAAAATCAGAGAGGCGCAAGGCAAGCCGCCCGGAACTTCAGGAAGTTTTCTCAGCATTAACATTCCAAGAAGAACAGAATAATCCTAAAGAAAAAAAGAAAAAAACGGAGCGAAAACCAAGAGTTAAAAAGTTGACCTCAAAAAAACTTTGGTTACCAAAGCGAATTCCATAAAGTTGAAAACAGACTGTAATTAAAAAAATAAAAATAAATAAGGGCAAGGAAGCTTGCCAAAAAAACTGGCGCGAAAACCACGCCGGCCCTTATCAAAATCTCTTTCTTGTTCTTTTTCATAAGCCGTATATTTTCTTTTGTTAGGCCGCCCCAGCTCGCTTTTATTTCCTTATTTCCTATTTTTATGTCATTGTAAAGCCAGTCGCCTTCCATGAGTTCTTCGGGTTTGCGTTTTTTTATCATGCAAGCTTCATCGACAGCTTTTGTATAAACATAAAGCAAAGGCAAAACAAAGATTACAATTCCGAGGTAAAGTAGAATCCCCGCGTAAAAAATTGAAAGAACCATCACCGCAAGCCCAAGGACCATTATAGGGAAAGTAAATTTCGCAAGTTGTTTGTTTCTCTTGACAAATTCCTTTTTGAACTCCTTGAAATTCTTCGCGGCGAAATATCCGCTCGTGATAAATCCGTAAACGGAACCGACAGCGAGGAACAGAAAAATGAACGAGATGAACAACTCTACATTGATGGCCCAGTTTGTGGAAAAAGGCAAAATCACCCCCAGAGAAATCATCAGCTTGGAATCTCCTCCTGCAAACGCCCTTGAATAATACAACAAGTTTCCAAGAATCAGGAAAACCCCAAGACCGATAAGACCTTGGTAAAAAAATCCAAAATCCTTCAAGGAAAAAAAAGAATAAAAAAACCTGAAACCCAGCGCAAAGATTATCAAAGAAAAGTTAAGCCAGTTGGGAATCTCTGTCGTCCTGGAATCCGAAATCGCGGCAAAAACCAGCCAGATCAAAGCCAGCGCGATAAGAAATATCACCTCTATCATAAATCAAGATAAGATTTATCGTTTAAATTATTTTGTCTTGGCTTTTTCTGAAGAATTGCCTGATCTCTGATTTCCGCCGTGTTTGTAAGGATGTTTCTTCTTGTCCTTCTTTTTATCCTTCCTTTTGTTTCTCTTTTCGGAATAAGCGTAGTCTGACATTTTGAGAATTAAAATTAAGCCGAAGGGCAAGGTGAACTTGAAGTCAAAAGCTGCCCGCTTACCATCGCCTGCAGGGTCTTGCCTTTGTAAGCGTCAATCAGATTGCCGTCGCTTCCCTTGCACTTTGAATCCAAATCTGCCTGGCTGTTTGCCGTTACAAACTCAATATTATTGCAAGAAATGCTTGGGCACGTTTCAATCCCGTAACTTGTTTCCTTCTGCGAAAGGTAGTTGCAAGTAACGCTCTTAAGGGTGGTAGTCCCGTCATTCAAATCTCTTTGTTTTGAGCAAAAATCGTAAACACTGTTGGTGGTGCAGGCCGTGGAACATTGCGTCGAAACAGAACCTACATTGGAGTTCGAAAGAAAAGGCGCAATCTTGCCCCATCCGACGCTAAAACCAATAACCAAAACCACGAGAATGATTATGCCGATAACAATCAATATTATTGCGGTCGTGCTAAGTCCTTGACCTCTCGTCGACTTCGGAGAAATCAGCGGATGAAAAGACCTCTTTTCTTTTTTATCATTCATAACTTTCCTAAGGATAATTTATTTATAAACTTTCTTGTTCAACTATCCCCCACATTGAGATTATATTGCACAGCCATGCCGTTCTGTTGAGTGTCTATAGTCAGTCTGTTATTTCCCGCATCAAATTTAGCGCCGATTCTTTCAGCCGCTTCCGTTGGCGACATGCCCGAATTAAGATAAAAATAAAAAGTGTTTAATTGAACCGTAGCGTTCTCTATCGCAGAAGGCTGGACAAAGCTTCCTTGAGTTTTGCTTGTTGAAACTATGAATGTTATTATCGCTAGAGCGCAGACTGCAAAAATTCCGATTACCAAGATAACTACGGAGATGTCTCCCTTTTTTGCTCTCATCTCGAATAACTTCCCGCCAAAATCATGTGGACAAATTTAGTTCCTTCCAGGTAGACATAACTATTCACGCCGTTCAAGGCAACAACGTTTCCCGGCTGATATTTTCTTGTCAATACCGGAGATCTTCCAAAATAATCATTCGACTCAAAGTTAATCTTGTTTGAGAGGTCGACAATTCCGACATAGACTCCATCTTTGTAATATGCTCCGTAAAGCGACGTAAGGATACTTTTCGCTAGATTCCCGTTGGAATTGCTGAAAGCCCCGTTCGCCTGCAATTCTTTGTAAATGCTGTTTCCGGAATCTCCCTTGGTCAGCAAAAAAGAAGTCAGGGAATTTTCCGCAAAAACGTCCGAAGATTTGTCTGCAATAATCGCCTTTTGATTTATTCCGTTCTTGCTTCCCAAAAACGAAGATACAAAAACGGAAACAAGGACAATTATCACCACGGCTACAGTCGCAAAAATCCACGTCGTGGTCTCGGCAACTTGTCCCCGCCTTTCAAAAAAATGATTAGACATTTTTCTCCACCTTCCCGATGATTGCTAAGACTTGAACAACATATTGGTTTCCGTTTCGGTCCACAGTATAAAAACTCCTCATCTCGCCTTGAGGAAGATTTTTATCTCCCGTGCCTGATTGGGAAGGGGCGGAAAGGATCAATTCTTTCGCCTTAACTTCTTTCAAAAAACTGTCCCATGGGAAGTCCGGCCCGGGGTCTGTTTTGTAAGTTGTGATTTGGTAATGTCCGATGATGTGGTCTCTGTCAACAGGGATTTTGTATCTCAGAGCGATGTCCGCTACCAGGGTTGAAAGGGAATTCATCTGATCTGGAGAATTGGAAAAGTTTTCCCACTTGTATCCGTCAAGCAGGACAGAATTTTCGCAAAATCCTCCGTTTATTCCGGTACATAACGGGCCAAGGTTCACCAGCTCGATTCCGATAGAGTTTGAATTGAATCCGGGAATGCAGCACCATTCGCTCTGCGGAGGATTGCTCAGATTTTGGCATTTCGCATCCAAAATGCCGTTTGAGTTTATTGGATTTTTGTCAATGCAGCCGCTTGAAGCCGGAAGCGAAGAGCAGGAAGTTAGTGCGCTGCTTCCGATTCCGCATCCCGCATGTGAAGCGGCCTGATCTTCAGGAACAAATGCGTTGGCAAATTGTGCCGGTGGTTGCGCGCTGGAATAAATATAACCGTTTCTATCTATCATATAATGGACATTGATGTCCTTCTTGGCGATTGTTTCTATTGCTCCGCTGGCGGAAGATCCGTCTGTAGTGTGAATGACTATCGTGTTTATTTTTCTCTTGCCGGTAAAAAAATTGGACACTGCAGAAAGCACGTTTGAAAAAAATCCGGAAACAGCCGATTCTCCGGATGTCGTCGAAAGCTGCCAGGTGGTTTTAAGGTTCGGGTTTCCTGCCCGAATGTCTGCAAGTTGCGGTCCGAGAAGATTGAAAGAGCCTTTGTTATATCCGTAAATTCCGACCTCAAAATAATATTCGCTCTTGTTCGTCCATCCGTAATTGTCTTCAACATTGAAGTTCAGGTTGCATCTAGAAAGAATATTCTCATCAAAATTCGAATCCAATGCGTTGTCGTTAAAATATCCGTTGCTTGTCAGGCAGTTCGCGATTTGATTTCCGAGTTCGTGGCTTTCAAGCATCCTGACATCGTAAGGTGTTCCGTAAAAGCTGGAAGCCATATATATCACCGCCCCGGTCACAATGAATAATATAAGGAACCAATATATCGAAAGAACCTTGTCTCCTCTCTTGCTGCGGACAAAGGCCCCAAACTGTTTTTTATCTTGCATTGTAACCTCCTACAAAAAAAATCCACGCATTGTCCTGGCTTGGATAGTAGTTTGATTTGGGTTTTGACATATTCAGATTGTTGAAAAAAGAATAACTGTGTCCTCTGCCATCCTGAAGTTTCACCGTGACGATGTTTCTGTTTATCGAAACCATCTCATCCAGATTTTTTTCTCCTAGATTTTTTTTGGCAAGATCAAAAGCATCGCTCATATTCAGGGTAATTTTCATCCCCGGAGATGCCGCATCCAAAGCGAGCGCAATTTCCTTGGCATATTTTTCCTCCGTCAGAGAAGCGTTGCTGATTCTGGATATAAGAAAAACCACCAGGATAATTATAAAGACAACATTCAGGATTATGAATATTATATTCTCTGTGAGAAGTGTCGAACCTCTTTTCTCTCTCATGACGAAAATAATGAAAACAGATTAATAAATGTTAGTCAATCATGCTTGGGTTACATATGAAGAACATTTTAATCCTGAAGACAATTGGTTGGTTGGAACGTAAGTAACCGGAATTATCTGCTTGTTAATATGCAAAAACCAGATCTTGGTCTCGCTGAATCCTGTCGCGATTCCGAAGTCTCCGGACGTTATCAGTTTTGAGCCGGCAATGCTCTTAAGGAAATTGTTGCTGTTGATTAATTCTTGAGCATCGAAAGCGCCGTAAAGATAATGCAGGTAAGTTTGGGTATCGTCTTTCTTTGCCTTCGCCAGATAATCATAAAAATCTTTGTAAGTTAAATCGGGGTTCTTGTTCAGGATGCTTTTGTCGAATTCTATTTGGGAGCAAAGCGCGCAGTCTCCGCCCGAACCGAGGCCGATGTTGCTGTAGTCAAGTTTCCCTTCCCCGAACATCCACCAGCAGTTTGAAAGTTGGCCTGCTATTGCCTTCATTATCTGTGTCTTGTTTCCGGGATCCACTTTGATGGTGGTTGTGGAATCCATGTTTGCGCACTTGTCTCCTCCGGAGATGCACACATAATCCGTCTTGCAGTTAAGGTCTCCTGCAATCCCTTTTCCGGTAGCTTTCAGAACAACAGAATTATGGCAGATTTCACTCGCGCTCGTAGAACCAAGACCCAGCCGATAGATAAAATAAAGAATTATGATAAAGCTCGCTATAAGCACGACGATCATGACTATCTGGGTCGTGGTTATCTCTCCTTTCTTTTCCGTTGAATCCATTTAAAGCACTCCGAATCTCTTTAGCATGAAATATAATCCCGCAAGGGCTATGGCTGCAAAGACTATCCACATTAAATATTTTATCAAAACGTCCATGTTCATCCGTTGTTCCCTCCCGTGCGGAATTCCGTCTTTCCGCTCGCGTCAGTTATCTTCTTTGCCGAGTAGTCTATAGAAAGCGCAAGCGGAGGATTGTTTATGTAGATTCCCGAAAGCGAAGGTGAAATCCCGCCGATCACAGTGGAAGTCGGGTAAATTGTCCCGACAACTTCAAAGTCGCTTTGACGGCACACGCCTTCTTTTTCGACAGACTCTGCGACATTTAACTTCAGGGCATTCGAAAGCTTGTAAATGCAGAGGCAACTCTTCCACCCGACACTGGAACATGATTTTGGCAAGATGGAATTTCCGCCAGAATCTTTTTGTGGAAATGAAGATATAAACCAATTATTGGGATTGTAAATGTCAACTTCGGTATTTTGAATATTTATCTGATTCATCAGATTATCCAGAGAAGCCTTTGCATATTCCATCTCCTTGTTTCTAGAGAAATTATTGTAAACTCCGACTACAAGCGCGATTAGTCCCACTATGCAGATCACTGCGATTATTATTTTTATGGTCTCTTCTCCTAACAGGAAACCCCTTTCGTTCATTGAATTCATTTTAGCAAACTCCAAAAAACCCCTCCGCTTGAATTGCCTGCAAAGCCTTTGAAAAAATCAATTACCTGATTCCTGAAAAAGAAATATATCCCTATAACAACTGCAACAAAAAACAAACCTCCGATTATT
>CAYREP010000027.1:0-7245 GCA_964423375.1 Candidatus Woesearchaeota archaeon
CTTTGCTTAATCCTCTCGGACATCAAAACCTTTCCGTTTACAACATCGGAATTCAGATCCTCACGCAACAAAACAACCTTCCCTTTTACATCGACATTATCGATAGACCTCATCATTTTAGAAAACTTATCTTACCCTCTTAACAAATTCTGCAAGCCTGTGAGCATAACCAAATTCATTGTCATACCAAGACAAAACCTTCACCGTATTTCCTATGACCATCGTGGAAAGCCCGTCGACAATTGAAGAATTTTTATTTCCCAAAATATCGTGAGATACGATTTCATCCTCAGTGTAACCAAGAATTCCGTGCATTCTTCCTGTTGAAGCGGCCTTCTTCAAAACAGCATTTACCGTTTGCGCATTCGCCGGCTTTTCAAGCTCCGCGACAAAATCAACTATGCTTCCGCTTGGAACAGGAACGCGCATCGCCAATCCGGTAAGCTTGCCTTTAAGTTTCGGAATCACTTCAACAACAGCCTGCGTAGCTCCGGAAGTTGTAGGAACAATGTTAACAGCAGCTGCCCTTCCCCGCCTCATTTTCTTTTCAGGCCGGTCAACCAAACCCTGCGAAGCGGTATAAGCGTGAACTGTCGTCATGAAGCCTTTCTTTATGCCAAAAGCGTCGTCCAAAACTTTCGCAACCGGAGCCAGACCGCCGGTAGTGCAACTTCCCATGGAAATTATTTTATGTTCTTTTCTCAATTGATCATCATTGACCCCCATGACAATTGTTTTGTCTGGATTTTTCGCCGGCGCCGAAATCACGACTTTCTTCGCGCCTGCCTGCAAATGCTTGCCCGCACCGTCGCGATCCGTAAACAAACCAGTGGATTCTACAACCACGTCAATCCCCAGCTTTTTCCAGGGAAGATTTGCGGGATCTCTTTCCGAAAGAACCATTATCTTTTTTCCGCCGATTTTCAAGAACCCCTTTCCGACTTCAACTTTCTTGTCATAAACACCGTAAACCGAATCGTATTTTATCAGATAAGCTAAAGTATTAATGTCTGTTAAATCATTTACAACAACAAAATTAACGCCTTCATCCAATCCGCTTTTCAAAACAAGCCGTCCTATTCTCCCCAAACCGTTAATGGCAATTTTCATCTCTTTCCCTCATTTTATTAATTTCTGTTGTAGTTTTCTTTTACACTGTAGCTTTTCTTTTTCTAAAAGAAAAACCCATTTTCCTCTTTACGCAAAAACAAGGATGACTCTTTTTAAAAATCTTGTGGATTCAAGATTAAAATTAATTGATATTGTAAACTTCTCCCAGACCATACTTTTTTTCAAGGTTCCTCAAGATAGCTGATGAAATGGGATCAAGCCACCAGCGATTTACAAGGCCAGAAAGTGTTCGGGCGTCTCTATACTCTGGAAGATTCGGGGGCAGCGAAATGCCATTTGAAATAAAAATTATTTCGGGGGAACTCCCAAGCCTTTCTCCGTTCGCATAAACCAAATCACTGTCGGAGATTATCGCCGGACCGCTGGTTTCCACAAAACAATAGCCCGTTCCGTTCAGACTGTCTGGAATCGGACAGCTGATGCCGACCGTTTCATGATTTTCCTTGGGATAATAGAAAAGCACGACACCATAACCCATGTCCCGCAGCATAAATGCAAGAAGTTCGGATTTCTCGCCACACAGTCCCTGATTATCATAAAGCACCTGATAAGGATACCTGGAGTAATTAAGGTTAAAGCTTCCAAATCGCAGAGACTCGTTTGATCCGCCCCAGGGAATGTTCTGAACCATGCTTATTGCAATCCTTGCCTGATCTACCTTGCTGTTTGGCGCAAGATTCTCGATTTCCTTTACCAGCGATTCCAAAAGATTTTTCTGACTTGCATCATTTAATTTTCTCAAGGCAAAGTCGGATCTCTTCGGTTTCTCTCCGCCAGAGTATGCAATGGTCCATGGAAGATTAGACAAATAATCAGAAAGCCCTCCATAAAGTTCATAAGAAATGTTTTCGCTTCGGCCATTGAGAGTATAAGAAAACATCCTTGACTTAGGTTCGGTTTGGTAAAACGAAAAGCAAGAGTCTCCTTTTATTTTCATTCCGTCAGGACAGCCGCAATGAGTGGCATTTTCTGTTAAAGTTCCGTTGATGCAATAATAAGGTTTATTCAAGGAACAGGAGTTATACAGGCTGCCGTCTCCGCAGGCCATTGACTTTACAGTAACTTGAGGTCGGGAAAGCAACACAATAAAAATTATGCATACGGCAACAACAATCAGAAAAAAAGAAGTCATAAAAACCGAACGCATCCGGTTCTTGGAGGAAATATTTCCCTCTTTTTTCCAGCCATCACCCATCCCTTAAAAACAAAAAAGAATTATAAAAATCTATCTAAATGACAAAATCATTCAAGATAAATCGCCGGCTTGCCCGGCTTCGCCCTCTTGGATTTTCCTTCAGGGTCATACTTGTCCTTGTCGTTAACGGCATGGATTACAATCTTCAATCCTGTCTTTTTTTCAACATTTTTTCTGCCGGCTTCCAAAAACTCTTTTTCTGAAGGAATCACATAAACATATGCCGTTTCAGGTTTCTTTTTGTCTTTTGCAAAGATGTTTAAGATCGAGTTGATGTCTTCGCCAAGCTTTTCAACCGCCTTTTCCTGCCTTTCAAAATTCTCATTGATTTTGTTCTCTTCAGCTTCTGGCCATTTCGCAACAGATACAAAACCTTTGCCCCCGATTTTTTCCCAAAGTTCCTCCGCGACATGCGGGCAGAAAGGTTGCATAAGCTTCAGAAATTTCTCCAATACCTCTTTGCTCGTTTTCTCGGGCAAGACATTGAACAAGTTCCTAAGCTCTATAATAGCGAGATTATACTTCAGGTTTTCTATCTGTTCGGTCATTTTCTTTATCGTTTTGTTAAGTTTGCTCTCGGTTTTCTCGTCCGATTTTCCAAAGCCGTTTAAAGAAGAAAAATAAGCATAAACCTTTTTCAGAAACTTGAAGTTGCCGTTGAGGATTTTCTCATCCCACATCGTATCTTTGTCAGGTGAAGCAAACGAAACTAGCGCCATTCTCAGAGCATCTGCACCGTATTTGTCTATCATATCCAAAGGATCAACAACATTTCCTCTCGACTTGCTCATCACTACCCCGTCGCTGCCATGTATCATCCCCTGATTGAAAAGCTGAACAAAAGGTTCGTCAAATTCCAGCATGCCAAAATCTCTTAAGATTTTTGTGAACAATCTTGCATAAATCAAATGCATAACCGCATGTTCTGCTCCGCCGGTGTAAAAATCAACAGGCATCCAGTAATCAACTTTCTTGAGATCAAATGGTTTTTTATCATTCTTGGAATCGCAAAATCTCAGGAAGTACCAACTTGAATCAAAGAAAGTATCCATCGTATCTGTTTCTCTTCGAGCTTTTCCGCCGCACTTTGGACACTTGACATTCAACCATTTTTCATTTGAAAGCAGAGGGTTTCCTTTTCCGAATGTGACTTCTTTTGGAAGCTTAACAGGAAGTTCGTTTTCAGAAACGGGAACCATGCCGCACTTGTCGCAATAAACAACCGGAATCGGTGTCCCCCAATATCTCTGCCGCGAAATCAGCCAGTCGCGAATCTTGAACTGAACTTGCTTCCTTCCAAGTTTTTTCTTTTCCAGGGATTTTACAATTGCTTCTTTAGCTTTCTTGTTTTCCATCCCATTGAAATCTTCAGAATTTACAAGCTCACCTTCTCTGGTGTAAGCCCTCGGGATCTTTCCCTCGCGTTCATAAATTTCAAAATCTGTAGGCTCAACAACAACCTTGATTGGAATCTCATATTTTGAAGCAAAATCAAAATCTCTTTGGTCATGTGCTGGAACGCCCATCACCATTCCGGAACCATAATCCGCAATCACAAAATTCGCCGCATAAACAGGCACCTTTTCTTTTGTCATGGGATTTATTGCATAAGCGCCCGTGAACACTCCTTCTTTCTCAAGCCGATCAATGTCTTCCTGCTTCACTGATTTTATCTTCTTTACAAAAGCGTCAACCTCTTTCTTCTGCTCTTTTGTCACAAGCTCTGAAAGTTTTGGATGCTGCGCAGAGACCACGACAAAAGTGACTCCAAAAATTGTATCTGGTCTCGTCGTGAAAACCGGCCATTTTTCGCCATTGATCTCAAAATCAATCTCCGCGCCTTCGCTCCTGCCAATCCAATTCTTCTGCATGATCTTTATCCTGTCGGGCCAGTTAAGCTTCTCCACCATCTCCAAAAGCTCGTCTGCATAATCCGTAGTTTTTACAAACCACTGGTCCAAATCTTTCAAAACAACTTCTGTATCAGAATGTCTCCAACATCTGCCGTTCACAACCTGCTCATTTGCCAAGACCGTCTCGCACTTAGGGCACCAATTCACGGGCGACTTTTTCTTGTAAACAAGACCTTTCTCCAAAAACTTCAGGAAGAAAAACTGGTTCCATTTGTAATAATCGGGATCGTGTGTCATCAAGACTCTCGTCCAGTCATAAGTCAAACCAAGAGACCTCTGCTGTTTTATGAAGTTCTTTATCGCGGCTTCGGTGTACTCTTTGGGATCTGCCTTGGCTTTTATCGCTGCGTTTTCCGCAGGCAGGCCGAAAGAATCATAACCCATAGTATGCAGCACATTAAAACCCTGCATCTTCTTGAATCTTGAATAAACATCTCCTATAGTATAATTGAAAGAATGCCCCATGTGCAAACCGGAAGCTGAAGGATAAGGAAACATCTCAAGGCAATAAAACTTCTCTTTACCTTTCACGTTCTCCTTAACTTCAAAAATCTTGGCTTCATCCCACTTCTTCTGCCATTTCTTTTCTATCTTCTTGAAATCATAATTTTCCATTTAAAATTCAGAAAAACTAAGTTTAAATTATTTTTTATGCTGTTAGTTTAGAATTTCTTCAAGCAATTCGGGAAATTTCTCAGTTCCCATATCCTCAAGAGTAAAATGTCCGCGATCTTCTAGCATAATAATTTCTCCGCCAATCTTTTCCTTAAGAGTTTTTACACTTTCTATTATGTCTTCATCATCATTATTTGAATAGATAATGATTAAACGATTGAAGAAACTATTAATTTCGGGACCATATTCAAAATCCTTAAAATCTAAATGATCGTACTTTGAAGATTTCCCCATTGAAGGAGCAACGAGAATAACTTTATTCACTTTAGTCTTATTCTCTGAAAGCCATCTTATCAAAAAAGATGCCCCTGCGCTGTGTCCAATCAAAACAGTATTTTTATCAATCTTATTCTTTTCAAAAACCGCCTTCCAATTTTTATAATCTGGCTGCCAATCTTCAGGATAAAGTTCATTTGAAACTTCAATTCCCCGCTTTTCCAATTCTCGTTTCAGCCAAGGCTTCCAATGCCGTTCATTCTCTCTTGGAATTTCCAAACCTTCTTCCTTATCATCATTACTTCCGTGAACTATCACAACATTCATCTTAAAATCTTTCCGAAAGGTAACTTTAAATAATATTTCCTCTTCAATAAAAAATGGAAAAAATAAAAGCACACATCATGGGAGAAATAATCTCGACGAACTCCTCGGATGCATACTCGCTGTTCGAAAAAAGCAGTTTCGGCGAGCGAAAAGGCAGCAAAATAATTTATTCTCCCAGCGAAGCTCTTTATTTGGTAGAAAAAGACAAGCTTGAAGTCATCTCCAACAAAAAATCGTTAAGCCACGACGAACTTCTTGCAAAACTTAAGAGAATAGACAAAAAGATCCAGATTAAATATCCCGTATTCAAAGACCTGAGGGAAAAAGGTTATGTTGTAAAAACCGCATTGAAATTCGGTGCGGAGTTTAGGGTTTACGACAAAGGTTCCAAAGTCGGAGAAAAGCACTCGCGCTGGGTTGTTTTCACAGATTACGAATCCCGCGGCTTGACCTGGCAGGAATTTTCTTCAAAAAACCGCGTCGCCCACAGCACAAAGAAAAATCTTCTCCTCGCAATAGTCGACGAAGAAGGCGACATAACTTACTATGAAGTCAAATGGGTCAAGCCTTAAAATGAACTCATTAATTTCTATAATCATTCCGGCGCACAACGAACAGGATTACATTAAAAAGACATTAGAGTCAATAAAAACTTCTTCTTTTGAAGATTATGAAATAATTGTTGTATGCGATAAAAGCGAAGACCAAACAGAAGAAATTGCAAAAGAGTTCACAAAAAAAGTCTTTTCTTCTAATTTTCTGACTCCAGGGCAGGTAAGAAATTTCGGCGCAAAAAAAGCAAGAGGCAAGATTTTAGTCTTCAATGATGCGGACACTATAATAAGCAAAAACTACCTCAAGGAAATTAAAAAAACCGTTGAAGAAGGAGCAAACTATGGGACGGCCAGGTGGGTGAAAGAAACGGGCCACTGGTTTGGAAGCTATTGGGCAAGAGGCAATAATAGAACCAACAAAAGGTACAGAACCATCGCAGGAAACTCTTTTGTAACAAAAGAAGCATTTGACGAAGTTAAAGGATTTAATGAAAACTTAATGAAAGGAGAGGATTCCGACCTCGGAGACAGATTAAAAAACAGAGGGTACAAATTCTCATTCATAGAAAATGAATATTACATTCCTTCCGAAAGGAAATTCCAAGATGGCTTTCTAAAATTCTGGATGCGGGCGCTATTTGAGTCTTGGTTGTACGCTTTAAATAAAAAAAGATACATGGAAAGATTTAGTATAAAGGAAACATAACAATATTTATAACCAATTTGTTTTTTCTTAACTTATGCCCCAAGACGCCGCCCAAATAAAAGAGAAGATACTGTCATTTCTTAGAATCAACGGCCCCAGCCTGCCGGTCCACATTTCTCAATACGCTGAACAAAGCATCCTTTTCACTTCGGCATTTCTCTCTGAACTTCTTTCAGACAAGCAGGTAAAAACTTCTGTAATGCGCGTGGGCAGTTCACCGATTTATTTCATTCCCGGCCAGGAACCTCAACTTGACAAATATTCAAACTATCTGAAAAGCAAAGAAAAAGAAGCTTACATACTGCTTAAAGAAAAACAATTTCTCAAAGATTCTGAACAGGAACCTGCCATCCGTGTTGCTCTTCGCGAAATCAAAGATTTCGCAATCCCGTTCAGGACAAGCGATGAAGAGATAATCTGGAAATATTTCACTGCAGAAGAATCCGAATACAAAAATCCAAAATCTGAAAAGAAAGAAGAAAAACAAGAGGCCAAAGAAGAGCCCGAGGCGGATGAACAAAAAGAAAA
>CAYREP010000028.1:0-7062 GCA_964423375.1 Candidatus Woesearchaeota archaeon
ACAAACTTAAAGGCCGCGTGATTTTGTTGCCGGGGGACATAAAGAAAGTTGCGGCGAAACTTTCGGATAAGAAGGAAAAGTTCGATGCGATCGTCATGCCGCGGCCGCAGCTGAAAGACAGTTTCCTTAATGAAACTTTTATGCTTTCCAAAAAGAATACTCTCGTTTATTATTATGATTTTTGCAAGGATGACGAGTTCGATTCAATTGTCGAGAAGGTGAAAGCTGAAGCGCGACGAGCCGGCAAGAAAATCAAGATTCTGCAGGTGAAAAAAGCCGGAGAAATTGCGCCTTACAAATACCGAATAAGAGTTGATTTTAAGGTGATGTGATCAAAACAAACCTTCCTCTGCGCTGATTGCGGTAGGAGCTTCGCCTATTCGCTCCCAGGTTTTGATCTTTATTTTTGAAAGATATCATAAAACCTAAGAGCTCACCGTGCCAGGCACTCTGGCGAAGCTAATAAAGTGTTTCTTCAGAACTTATCGCAGTAGGAGCTTCGCCGCCGTGCCAGGTGAATCGCGGGCGCATTCTCATCGGATAAATTCTTTCAGAATTATCGTCCAGAATTATCGCGGAACCTTTCAGGCTTGGAAGATCATCCATGTATTTTTTTATTCCTGTCAAAAGATAAGACTGCATGATATAACCCAAGGCCTGGATGTCCGGCTGGCTTGTGACCCTGTGAGATATTACAATGTCGGATTGCGTCATGACATCGTGATGAATTTGGCCCGGCTGCTGCGTTGCCAAGACAACTGAAAGCCCCGGCTGGCGGCCTTCTCTCAAAAGCTGAATTAATGCGTCGCTTGCGGCAGTCTTTCCTGTAAGCGGAAGGAATTCGTGAGCTTCGTCGATGAAAAGCCAAGTCAAGGGAGTCTCTTTCGTGCTTATTGAAGACAGATAATTTGCTCCTTTTCCGATAGATTCTATTTCCTCTTTTTTTCTCGCGTCCATTCTTTCGTTGAATATTTTTCTTGAAACGAGACTGATGACTAATGCTCTGACATTGAAAGCCCCTATTGAATTGTAAACACTTAGGTCGAGAACTGTTGTTTTTCCCGCGTTTATCAGGTCGCGGATTGTTGTAGCTTCGCTTGCTTTTTCAGAGAAAACTCCCCAGGTTCGCGCAGCTTCAAATAATGCCATTGCAGCGTTTTTGGTTTCCTGCGAAGATCTTGTGTCTGATTCAAATTCTTCTATGATGTCGGATATGCCGAATCTTCCGCGGATTTTTAGCTTGTTTATTGCTCTTTCAATCAAGACTGCGATGGGGTTTGTCATTCCTAATTCGAAAGTCAGGATCCAATCTTCAGGGTTCAGTTCTGTGACATCGAGCGCGAATTTTTCGTCTACCGGAACGCCTTTCTGGACGTAGGTGTCATAATGGCCGTAAGGGACAAAAACTTTAACTGGCAGGTTTTTTGTTTTCAGTTTCCATTCTTCAAGCAGCCCGCGATCTTTTTCGTTGCGGTATTTCATGGTCCAGTAAATTCCCATTGTGTCGAATATTAAAGAAGCTATGTTCTGGCTCGTTTCTTTGGGAAGGTTTGAGATTTCTTCTGCGATGACTCCGAGAGTGTAAGATTTTCCGGAACCTCTCTTTCCGGCTACAAGAACGACGTGGCTTCTTGCGATGTCCATTAGGATCCTGTTGCTAAGCGAAGTGTACTGGCCCATTTTTACGTAGCCTTTTCCGAGAAAAACCAGCCCGCGGTCTCCGAATTTTTTCTTGTCCGAAGCATCGCGGCCTATGATGATATCATATGGCATCGCAAATTAATCCCTTTTTCATTAAATAAGAATGAGACCCGGTCTTTTAATTATTTCGCTGTTAACCGATATTTATTGCGCCCTTTGTGCTTCGCTTTCTAATTTGTCCAATAATGTCCTGAACCTCCTTTGATCAGGACTCATTTCTTCAGGGTCCATTTCCGAGAAGGGGTTTTCCAGATGATATTCTTCCTTGTAGCTGAATCCTCCTCCTGCCTGATCTTTTCTTGATATTCTATTTGCGGCCACAAGACCTTCATGGCCTCCATGTAACGCGTCTATGTCCGGATCATATTCTTCGTAAAGTTCTGCATCGTCCATATTCTTTTCTTATCCGGATTCCTTTTAAATTTTATTATTCTTCGGTAGTGCTTATTCGGGGTTTTCTCAAGGTTTAAATAAATAAAAATCCTAAAAGATTTATGAAAATGAAATTTATCCCTATAGATTATGCATATTTTGATTTTGAAGGCAGGAATTATGCAAAGCTAATCGGAAGGGACGATAAAGGCAAGCGGGTTTGCGTGATTGACTCGTGCGATGTTTATTTTTGGGCTGTTTTGAAACAGGGATTGAAGAAAGAAGAGATTCAAAAACTTGTTGAGAAAATCGGAAAGATAAAATTGGATGTAAAAGGCAGAAGAACACGAGTTGAAAATGTTGAAGTTCACGATAAGAATTTCATGGGCAGAAGCGTTAAGGCATTGAAGATATTTGCGACGAATTACAAGGATTTGCATGAAATTGCAGATCATCTCGGAATGGACGAAATTGAGAAGCGAAGAGGTTATGACCTTGGTTTCATCACGCATTACATTATAGAAAAGAAACTTGTTCCTTTGACATGGCATGAAATCGAAGGAGAAATCTTGGAAAACAGCAGAGAATTCGGAGGAATTGACTCTTCTTTGGATGTTGATTTTTGCATGAAGCTAGAATCTGCAAAAAAACTTGACAAGGTAGATTTCAAACCCAGAGTTTTGGCTTTCGACATCGAAACGGATGAATTCAGAATCGGCCACGGAAAAGTGTTGATGGTTTCGCTTGTTTCCGAAAATTTCAGAAAAGTCATCACCTGGAAAAAGCCTGAAAAAAAATTCAATCTTGATTTCGTTGAATATGTTTCCGATGAAGCGGAGCTTTTGGAAAGATTTGTGGATTATGTCAGGAAGATTTCTCCTGATTTTTTGACGGGATATTTCAGCGACGGTTTTGATATGCCTTATCTTAAAGCGCGGGCGGAAGCCAATAACGTCAGGCTTTCGCTGGGATTGAACGGCAGCCAGCCTGTTTTCCACCGCGGCGCGGTTTTGACCTGCAGAACTGACGGAATCGTCCACGTTGATTTGCTGAAGTTCGTGGACACTGCTTATTCGCAGTATATGCAATCGGAAACTCTCGGGCTGAATGATGTTTCGAAAGAATTTCTTGGAGATAATAAGAAAGAATGGAAGTTCAAGCCTTTGGCGGAAATGTCCGAGGGCGACTGGAAAGATTATTTTGAATACAATCTTCACGATTCTGATTTGACTTATCGGCTTTTCTTGAAATTCTGGCCTGACATGTTGGAATTTTCGAGGGTAATGCAGGAGCCGCTGTTCGAAGTTTCGCGGAATGGAATGTCGAAGAACGTCGAGTCTTACATAATTCATAATCTCAACAAGTTTAATGAAATTCCGGAGAAAAGGCCGATGCACGACGAGATTGGAAAAAGGAAAAGGCTTGGGAAATACGAAGGCGCGTTCGTTTTCCAGCCGACTCCGGGATTGTATGAAGATTTGGTTTTCTTTGATTTTACCAGCATGTACGGGTCTGTAATTGTGACTTATAATCTTTCGGCTTCAACGCTGCTGGAGAAAAAGGAAAAAGATTCAACAGAGGTTATTTTGGAAGGCGACAAGGTTCATTTTAGAAAAGAGAAAGGATTTTTCCCTGCAATCTTAGAAGAGATGATTGGAAAGAGGAAGAAGTTCAAGCAGGAATTAAAGAAAAAAGAAGATGCAATAACAAGGGCAAGGAGCAATGCATTCAAACTTTTGGCGAATGCTTCTTACGGTTATCTCGGTTTTTTCGGAGCCAGATATTATTGCAGAGAAGCTGCCGCCGCGACTGCTGCATTGGCAAAGAAATCGATTCTTGATACGATTGAAAAAATAAAAAAGCAGGGATTCAAAATAGTTTATTCAGATACTGATTCGATTGCATTCTTGACCGGGGGAAAATCCAATAAACAGATATCGGAAGTTTTGAAAAAGCTTAACGATGAATTGCCGGGAATCATGGCGCTGGATTTGGAAGGATTTTTCAAAAGAGGAATCTGGGTGACAAAACGTTCAGGCGAATTCGGAGCCAAGAAAAAATATGCGCTGATTGGCGAAGATAAAAAGTTGAAAATCAGGGGTTTTGAAACTGTAAGAAGAGACTGGTGCAAACTTGCGCGCGAGACGCAAAACAAGGTTTTGAGAATGATTCTCGAAGACGGAAATGAAACGCGCGCTTTGGATTTTGTTAAGAAAGTTGCAAAGGACATCAAGGCGGGAAAAATTGAGCGGGACAAGATTTTGATAAGAACGCAGCTGAAAAAATCTCTTTCAGAATACAAGGCAGTTTCTCCGCATGTTGTCGCTGCGCGAAAAATGGAGGAGCAGAAAATTCCAATTGACGAGGGCGCTTTGATTGAATATTATATTTCCGAAACTAAGGAAAAGAAAAAATTGGTTCGGGACAGGGTAAAGCTGGCTACGGAAGACGGAGATTACGATGTTGATTATTATCTGAAACATCAAATACTTCCGGCGGTTGAAAATATTTTGCAGGTTTTCAACATTAACATAAATTCAATTTTAGAATCGAAAAATCAGACGACGCTGGACGGGTTTTGAGAATCAGTTGAAATTTGCAGTATCCACCAAACTATCTATATAATTCTGGAATTCTAATTGTTCTTGGGTTTCTAGAGTCTTTTTAGAAAAATTCTCTTTTAAGTTCTCTTCTACTCCGTTTTTCCCTCTTACGAGAGCCAGAACTTCAAGGCTTTTTATCCGGTCTATAAAATTAGTTTCTTCAGTTGCTAAAATGATCCTTGGACTGCGATTGCTATAATCTTTTCTTGATGTTTCGTATGTTTTATTTCCTTTTTTATCATAAGAGGTGAAGTAGACTGTATTGTCTTTGAATTCTATAGTTATTTCGCCTCTTGGGCGTATGATCTTTGTAAAACCTTCTTTCCTTTCTATGCTTGTTAGATTTCTCCAGTTATAGACAGTTTCATTTAATCCTATGTATTCTCCAATTGTCTTTTCTGCTGTTGCTTCCATTTTTCAGCTATCTTGGAGAGCTATATAAATCTTTTCAATTGTTTACTTTGGGGTTTTGCGGTAATTATTTCAGCCAGTGCAAGCCTTCGAAGTCGAACTTGAAGTCTATGCACTTTTCTTTGAAAGTTTCTTTGATTTTTTTCTTGTTTCCAAAGAAAAGTATGCAACCTCCGCCGCCGGAACCGCAGATTTTTGCTGCAAGCGCGCCGTTGGCTTTGCCTTTTGCTATTATGTCTTTTATGTTCTTGGGCGCCTGAGTTTTGCTTAATTTTTCCCTTGCTGCAGTTTCCTGATTAAGAAGAGATGCAAATTTGTCAAGGTCTGACTTTTCCAAAGCGCGTTTCATTTCAATTGCAATTTGCTTGATTTTCAAGAAGTCTTTTGTGTTCTTTCCTTTTTTCAGGTTTTCTATCATCTGGCCGTTTGTGTTTCCGGAGAAGTGGGGTTTGCCGGTGTAAACGAGGATGAGTTTTGATTCAAGCTCTTTTATTGTCGAAGGTTTGAGCTTTAGTTTATGGATTTTTACTTTATTGTTTTTTCTGAATTCAAGAAAATTTATGCCGCCGAAAGCCGCTGCGTATTGGTCCTGTTTTCCTCCAACTAAACTCATGGATTGTTCAAGTTTGTAGACGCCTTCTGCGAGTTCCATTTTATCTTTGTCATTCTGAAATCTATGTTCTTTTATCAGCGAGAGCCAGACGAGGTTCATGACGCCGCTCGTTCCCAGACCGGAAGAAGTCGGGATGTTTCCATGATATTCAAGAGAAACTGTTTTGTTGCTTGAAGTCAATTCACCGACAACATGATGGCTTATCGCTGCATTGAGAACACAGCCGCCGTGCGTTGTAGGGAAAGGTTCAACATCTGTAGTTCCGCCGCCAAAATCTATCCTGACCGGCGCTTTAACACGCTTTACAGATTTCACCTCTTTAACCATATTGGAAATAGTTGGAGAGAGTATTAAAATTTATTGATTCATTAACTTATTAAACGCCCCGATTATTATTTTTTTATGAAGAGAGAATTGAAACTCAAGGAAGGTTTCACGGACCGGATGAAAGTTTTGCTCGGCGAGGAGTATGGCTCGTTTATCGAGTCGCTTTCCGGAGAACCTTTGCGTTCAATCAGGGTTAATGAGCTAAAGATTTCTGTTCCGGAGCTGAAGAAAAATCTTGAAGATAAAGGATGGAAAATAAAACAGCCCGTTATGGACCATCCGGAGATTTTTGTTGTTGATTCTGTTTTGGAGCCTGGAGAAATAGGGAGAAGTTTCGAACATTTGCTTGGTTATTATTATGTTCAGGAGATCTCCAGCATGTTGCCCGTAATCGCGCTTGATCCGAAGCCAGGCGAAACTGTCCTGGACCTTTGCGCTTCGCCCGGAAGCAAGACCACGCAGATTGCTTCAAGGATGAAAAATACCGGTTTGATAATCGCAAATGAAGTGGAGTTCAACAGGATGAAAATTCTTTCTTCAAATCTTGAGCGATGCGGAGTTACGAACACAGTCATCACAAAGAAAGACGGATCTGTTCTTTGCGACAAATTTGCTCGTGAGGGTTTCGAATTCGACAAGATTCTTGTAGACGCGCCGTGCTCAGGAGAAGGAACTTTGAGAAATAATCCAAAGACTGCAGTCATGTGGAATGCGAAGGGAATCGGAAAAATGTCGCGCATCCAAAAGCGATTGATTGCATCGGCTTTCAAAGTGCTGAAAGTCGGCGGTGAACTTGTTTATTCGACGTGCACTTACGCGCCGGAAGAAGACGAAGAAGTCATTGATTTTATCTTGCGTGAACTGGGCGGGAAAATCGAGATTGAAAAAATAAACCTGCCGATAAAACATCATTCAGGGATTTTGCAATGGCAGGACAAGGAATATCTTGAAGATGTGAAAAGCTGCTGCAGAGTTTTTCCTTTTGATGCAGATACAGAAGGATTTTTCATAACTAAACTGAGGAAAGTGAAATGA
>CAYREP010000029.1:0-2289 GCA_964423375.1 Candidatus Woesearchaeota archaeon
TGGGCCTGCAGGCATCGGGCCGGTTAAAGAAGCAATCGCTAATCTTGAAAAGTATCATGAACTTGGCTTCAAGGCATGCGAGATTGTGTTCACCTACGGAGTATACATCAAGAAGCGGGAAGACGCGGAAGCGATTGGCCGGAAGGCGCGCGATCTTGGAATAAAGCTAAGCATTCACGGACAATATTGGATAAACCTGAATTCCGCCGAACCTGAAAAAATTGAGAAAAGCAAAGAGCGACTGCTGGAATGTTTAAAGGTCGGAACATGGCTTGGAGCGGAAGAGATTGTTTTTCATCCCGGATTTTACGGCAAGTCATCGAAAGAAGAAACTTACGAAAATATTAAAACCGGAATTCTGGACATTCAGGAACAAGCCAAGGAAAAAGGCTACACCCCAAGGCTCGCGCCGGAAATGATGGGCAAGATCAATGTATTTGGGAGCGTTGAGGAGATTCTAAAGCTTGTGAAAGAAACAGGCTGTTCATGCTGCATCGACTTTGCGCACATTCTTGCGAGATACAAAGATTACAAATTTGATGAAGTTTTGGAAAAGGCAAAAGATTTGAAAAGTCTGCATATTCATTTTTCGGGAATAATTTATGGCGAGAAAGGAGAAAGAAGCCACAAGAAAACGCCGGAAGAAGAATGGGAAAAGCTGCTTGTGCATTTAGTTAATGAGAAAAACAAGGACATTACTATTATCAATGAAAGCCCAGAGCCTGTCGGGGATTCTGTTGTTGGATTGGAAATTTTGAAGGGAATTTGATTCACTATTTGTTCCTACGGAGAGTTACAGTTTTGTTACTGAAAAATTAATATTTTATGTTATCACAATAAAGTTTATAAAGTGATTCAAGGTCTTGAGATTAAATTAAAATGGACTCAACAAAAAGACTTTTGGTTTCTTTTTTAGTAATAGCAAGCGTGCTAGCAATGACGAGCTTCGCTGCAGCTGCTTCAGGTGACGCGGTTAATTACACTTCGGTGAAAGTCAACGGCTTGGAAGCTTATGCGGGAACGCCATACAATGTAGCTGTTCTTGCAGGACAATCTATTCCTGTAACTGTTACATTTACTGCAAATGCTGCAAACGGCAACCAGTCAAATGTCAGGCTCAGCGCGGACCTTCAGGGCTACACAAACGATGTAAGCAATGAAATCCTTGTTGGCGACATTGAAGCCGGTAAAACCTACATCAGGTCTTTGGTGCTTAAAGTGCCTTCAAGCATGGCAGATGTCCAGAGCGACAACCTCAATCTGGTTTTGAACATGTGGAACGGCGACTTTTCGCAGCAGCAGGAAGTTATACCCTTGAGACAACAAAGGCAGACTTACGATGTTAATGTCATGTCACTTTCGACACCAAACAGCGTAAAGGCCGGAAGTTCACTTCCAGTGAACGTTGTCCTTAAGAACACAGGTTACAACAACCTTGATGACTTGTATGTAACTGTAAGCGTTCCGGGATTGAACGTCCAAAAGACGGCTTATTTCGGAGACCTTGCAAACGCAGTTGACAACAACGACACCATAAGCGGAACGGTTTATGTTCAGTTGCCATACAACGCAACACCGGGAACTTACACTGTTCGGGCAGATGTCAAATATGCAGGAAGCTTTGAAAAAACAGCTGTGACTACTGTAAACCTCGAGAACCAGTTTGAAAGCAATGTTGTTGCCGGAACCTCACAGGTATCAGCCAATGTGGGCGCGCAAGCGTCATATGATTTGACCATTGTGAACCCTACAGACAGCATAGCAATGTATAACATTGTTCCTGAAACAAACTCTGATGTTTCCGTTTCAGCAGATTCTGTAGTTGTCGTGCCTGCAGGTTCAAGCAAAACCGTTACAGTAACGGCGAAAGCGAACTCGGCGGGAACGCACAAATTCAGCGTTGACGTGCTTTCAGGCAGCAAACTCACGGGACAGGTCGCTCTAAGCCTTGATGCAAACAGCGGAATCTCAAACCCTGTAGCAATCCTGACTGTTGTTTTGGCTGTAATCTTCGTTGTTTTGCTAGTTGTATTGATTGTGCTTGTCACAAAGAAGCCAGCTAAGAAACAGGAAGAATTCGGCGAAAGCTACTACTAAAAATACCTTTTTTATTTTATTTTTTATTTTGCAGCTTTTTATTTTTACTTTGTTAATTGGAAATTTCCATAGACGGAAAATTCGCAAGACTTTTAAAATGCGGACTGCTTTAAATGTAAAGATGGTGAGCCTGAAAAAACAAAATCCTCAGAATAATTCTACCAGAGAAACAAATAGTTACAAAGATAAATC
>CAYREP010000029.1:2299-6754 GCA_964423375.1 Candidatus Woesearchaeota archaeon
AAGCAGGCTAATTCTATTTCAGGAACAGACGAATACAAAGAAAAGCAAACTAAAGAAGTTTTTCAGGAGTTTGGAGTCGACCCCAAAAAAGGGCTTCCGGAAGAAAGCATAGAAAAACTGCATGAGAAATACGGATACAACGAAGTCCCGGAAAAAGAAGAAAGTTTGTTTCACAGAATCATAAGGAGATTTTACGGACCCATACCGTTCATGATCGAGCTTGCGGCAATTCTTTCGGCGGTTGTGCAAAAGTGGGACGACTTCGGAATAATACTTGCGCTGCTCTTCGTGAACGCGGGAATTGACATCTGGCAGGAAAACAAAGCGCTCAATGCATTAAAAGTCCTGAAAGACGAACTTGCAAAAAAAGCCCTTGTCTTGAGAGGGGGGGAATTTAAGGAAGTCGATGCGCGCGAACTTGTGCCTGGAGACATAGTGAAACTGAAAATCGGAAACATAATTCCGGCAGACATGAAGCTCTTTCAGCTTGAAGAACTTGAAATAGATCAGTCCGCGCTGACAGGAGAATCTTTGCCGGTGAACAAAAAGGTTGGAGACATCGCATACGGAAACAGCATAATAAAGAAAGGCGAAGCGCTGGGCGTTGTTGTGGCGATCGGATTAGGCACTTATTTTGGAAAGACAATCTCGCTTGTCGCCAAAGCGCAGAAAGTCAGCAGAAGCCATCTGCAGAAAGCAGTGATAAAGATAGGGAGATATTTGATATTCGTTGCCATAGGCCTTGCGCTGCTCATCCTTACAGTTTCATTAATCAGGCACCAACAGTTTATAGAAATTTTAAGATTCGTGCTTGTTTTGACTGTAGCTTCAATCCCTGTTGCCATGCCCGCCATACTTTCGGTTACGTTGGCTGTCGGAGCGCTGAAACTTTCGAAACAGCACGCGATTGTAAGCAAATTGGCTTCGATTGAAGAGCTTGCAGGAATGGACACCTTGTGTTTCGATAAAACGGGAACGCTTACGCAGAACAAGATGTCAATAGACAAGCCGGTTATTTTCGGCAGATATAAAGAAGAAGATATGATGACTTACGCCGCTCTGGCTTCGAGCGAGGAGGAGAAAGACCCCATTGAGACTCCAATCTTTGATTACATGAAAAAGAACAAAACCTATGACAACCTAAAAAGTTACAAAAAAATAAAATTCAGGCCATTCAACCCGGTTGACAAAAGAACGGAAGCTATTGTGGAAAAAGGATCCAGGAAAATTACCGTGACGAAAGGCGCAGTTCAAGTTATACTGAAGCTCTCAAGAACCACACAGAATAAAAAAATACTCGACAAGGTTAAGGAATTCTCGGACAAGGGCATGAGAACTTTGGCTGTCGCAGTCAAGAAGGGCGGCAAGTTTGATTTTGTGGGAATAATTCCATTGCTTGATCCTCCAAGAGAAGATTCAAAAGAGATCATTAAAGAAGCCAGAGGCTTGGGTTTGAACCTGAAAATGCTGACAGGAGACAACATCATTATCGCAAAGCATATCTCAAATCTTGTCGGAATCGGAAAGAACATTTTGAACGCAAGCATACTCAAGAAGAAACCTGAACAGGATGCCTCAAAATCAGGAGAGGTAAAAACAGTTTCGGACAAATCACAAAACATGGGCGTTTCGGGTTCGCTTTCTGAATCAGAATTCACGAAAGAAATAGAAAATGCGAATGGATTCGCGGAAGTTTATCCTGAAGACAAATATAAGATTGTGGAAAATCTGCAAAACGCAGATCACATAGTCGGCATGACCGGCGACGGAGTAAACGACGCGCCGGCTTTGAGAAAAGCCGACGGCGGAATCGCTGTTTCCGGCGCGACAGACGCCGCGAGAGCCGCTGCAGACCTTATTCTCCTGAACAAAGGCCTGGCGATAATAATTCAGGCGATAAAGGAAGCAAGAAAGATTTTCTTCAGGATGAAAAGCTATTCCACTTACAGGATAGCGGAAACCATGCGGCTGATATTATTCATGACCGCTTCAATTGTTGCTTTAGGATTTTATCCGGTGTCCGCCGTGATGATTATTCTGCTTTTGATTTTCAACGACTTGCCTATTTTAGCGATCGCTTACGACAATACGCCGATTGAGGAAAAACCTGTGCGGTGGAATCTTAAAGAAGTGCTAACGGTTTCAACAACTATTGGATTTTTCGGAGTCATGGCGAGCTTCGGCGCGTTGTATTTCGCCAAGGTCTATTTCGGCCTTCCATTGGCGGTTGTCCAAACAATAATATTCCTGAAGCTCGCTGTTGCGGGACATTCGACAATTTATGTTGCGCGAACGCACAAACGATTTTGGCAGAGGCCTTTCCCGGCTCCGATACTTTTGATTGCCGGCCTTGGAACTGAATTTATTGCAACGATATTCTCGGTCTACGGAATTTTTGTGGCGCCGATAGGCTGGGGCTGGGCAGGAATAGTCTGGGCGTATGCGATATTCTGGCTGTTTGTAAACGATCAGGTGAAGATCTGGGTTTACAAGATCTTAAGAAGAAGAAAAGAAAAGCATGAAGCAAAGGAAGAAAAACTCGATGAGATAAAAGTAAGTTCGATGCAGAATTCTCCTGTTGTTGAAGCTGCTTCAAAGTCAACGGTTTCAAAGTGATTATTGGGAGATAATAATTTTTAAAAACATTTGAAATGTAAACAAGTTATGATAAAAGTGGATGCATTGGGAAAAGGGATGTATTTTAATTATGTTGTGGATGCGATTTCTAAAAGGAAAGAATTAGACACGAATCCGAACACCACGGCCCATACAGGGGGAGCTAGTTATGTTCTTGCGCGAGCTGCCGAAGATTTGGGGAATATTCTTGCGGATAACTATCATGCTGTTTTGGAAAGCCCAAGCCACATGGAAACTATTGAGATAGTAAAAAGAATGGGCTATGTTCCTTCGGGGAGTTTAGAAGAACAGAAGGCTGCTGCGAGAAAGGTTTTGGGTGGATTGATAAAAGCAGTCGCAGATTTGGAAAAGGCAAGGAAAAGCCCTTCCAAGTTTTATGAAGATGAAGAGGCAAGGGAAAGATTATTGGAGACCTGCACCTTGATAAGAGAACTATACGATGAGAAATCCGGAATCGCAAATGTGCATGTTTTTGGTTAAACTTTCAAACTGATGACTTTGCTGACGCCTTCGTTCATGCTAACGCCGTAAAGGTTGTTTGCATTGAGGATGACTTCATCGTTGTGAGTTATTGCAATGTACTGGCCTTTTTCCATGTATTTTTTCAGAAGAAGCGCAAGGCGTTCGGAGTTTCTTTTATCCAAGGCGGCGTCTATTTCGTCAAGCAGGTAGAATGGGTAAGGCTTGAGTTCCTGGATCGCGAAGATCAATGAAAGTGCGACCATGGTCTGCTCGCCGCCGGATAATGAGGTAACGTCGAAATATTTTCCGTGGCCTGTTTTCAGAGTAATATTAACTCCGGCTTCGAAAGGCTCTTTTTTGTTTTCTAGCTCCAAAGACACCGTTCCCTTCGTGCTGATTTCGGCAAAATTTCCGGAGAATTTTTCATTCAGTTCATTGAAAGTTTTTATGAAGGTTTTTTTCTTCCGGAAGTCTATTTCCTGGATGATTTTCATTATGCTCCCTTTTTCTTTCTCGATGGTTTCCATTTTTTCTTTTATAGAGTCATATTCTTTCTTTACTTCATCGTAGACTTCAAGCGAGCGGAGATTTACCGAACCGATTCTCGAGAGAACCTCCTGTGTCTTATAGAGTTTTTGAACCAGAACTTCTTTGCTTGCTTTTATTCTTGGAACTCCTTCGAATTCTTTCAGTTCAGAACGGAAGTTTTCAAGTTCGGCGCTGAAGCGCGCGTCGTCTATTTTGAGGTTGTTTATTTCGTTTTCTATATTGTGGGTTTTGTTTTGATGGTTCGAAAGTTCTATCTGTTTGTCCCTTATGGTTTTTTGCATTCCATCTCTTTCGGAAATCATCTTCCTGAATCTTTCGGTAAGGACCTCTTCCTGTTTTCTTCTTTCGGCAAGGATTTTCTCCTTGTCTTTGATGGATTCTTTAAATCTTGAGATTCCCTGTTTAATTTCTTCTTCGCTGCCTGCCAGCTGCCTTAGAGTTGAGCGCATCCTCTCAAGTTCGCGCTGTTTGAATGAAATTTCCGAGCTGACATTTTCCTCGTCGATAAGAGGAATGTCCTGAATTCTTAATCTAAGATCTTCGTAGCGTTTTTCAATGTCCGAGTTTTCTTCAACCTGCTTTTCCAGAGAGATTTTCTTTTTTTCTATATCTGCGGTTTCTTTTTTCAGCGCGTCAATTTTGTCCTGTAGGACCTTGATTTGATTTTTCCGGTCTTCTATCGTTGCAAGAATTCTCAGGTCTGATTCCCGCTTCGTAATTTCAGTCTCTGCCTGTTCAATTTCCTGCCGCAGGATTTTCTTCTTTTGCTGTATCCCTCCGAGTTTGGCGTCAGAAGAATTGATTTCT
>CAYREP010000030.1:0-6466 GCA_964423375.1 Candidatus Woesearchaeota archaeon
AACAGGATGTTTTGCTCCGCAGGCGAGGCAGTTGAGGTAAGTCAATCTTTTCTCCGGATCTTTGACGAGTTCGGTGTCCGGCTTTCCGCATTCCTTGCAGAGAACGTACATTTTAACATAGTCTTCAATTTTCTGGTTGATTTTTGCGCTTGGAACTTTGTTATTTATCACTAATCTGTCGCCTTCAAGCTGGCCCGAAGCCGCAAGTTCTTTTAGGAGAAATTTTTGGAAGTGTTCGGGAGCTCGGCGGATATGCGCGGCTATCTGAAGGAAATTTGTCAGGATAGTTTTTCGGCCTTCAAAGTGCCCTTCAATCTTTGGGATTTCAAATCGCTCGCCGTTGTTGTCCGACTGCTTTATGTCTTTGTAAGCTTCATCGAGAAGTTGCTCGTAGTTGTCTGCCATGAAAATCAAAGAAAAAGTTTGTTTATAAGGGTTTTGTGTTAAGAAAATAGTCAAAGTGAATGTAGTTGCGAGGAGTTCTTGTTTCCAGCACAGTCGCAACCACTTTTTCCTGATAGAACAACATGTGCGCAAAGTCGTCTGTCGGCTGCGGTTCCATTGGAGTAAGATAGCACAAGTTTTTTACGTCTATTCTGAATTCGGAAGGGCGATCCTCTTTTCCGGCAGTTTTTTCAATTTCAAGTTTTACATCAGAGAAGAATTTTTCAATTGTTCTGTAGACTTTTTCCTGTTCTCCAGTGTTAACGGTTATAGGATCCGGAATTTTCATTTCTGATTATCCAAGCCATCGAACTTTGCCCGGGCGGGGTTCAAAGATTATTCCTTCTTCGAGAAGTTTTTGGATTTCCTGATTTATGATGTCCGCTGAAGTTTCGCGGTGAGCCATGATGATCTGATCTACATAAATTCCGCCGTCGTCTTCCGAGCCTTTTATTTGTTCGAGAATCTTGTCGCGAATCGAATTTGTCTGGCCGGGCGCTACAGGGGAATTTTCAGAATTTGAATTTTGATTTTGGGCAGGCGAAAGCTTTTCGAGCTCGACTTTTCTCACGAGAAGATATTTCGGATCCTGCAAACGCGTGATTTCAGGTTGAATGTAAATTTCATTGTTGAAATATCTTAAGACTCCTATGATTACAATTGTCTGACCTTGGCTTAAATTTTCTAACTTGATGACATCGTCGCCGAAAGCTTTCAATTTTATCTGGCCTGAACCGTCGTCTATCGTCACAAAAGAATATTTTCTCTCGCCGTCGCTGTCGTACCTTTCGATTATATTTCCGATTATGTTTACCCTGACGATCTTCCGGTCTCCAAGTTCCAGGAAATTGAACCTGTCGCCTTCCATGATGGGTTTTCCGACTAACAAATCTCCTATTCTCAATTTGAATGCTATATTTCTTTTGAATTGCTGATCGGGCATGTTTGTGAAAAAGAATCGCTACTTTTAAAGATTTATGGGGATGAAATCATACTTAGATAAGCTTGTTGATTTCCCCCGCCCAACTCACCCTGAAAATTTGCGACAAGTTCGGATTGATTTGGGATGATAATAGAATCCGCGGGGTTCAGCGAGTTTCTGACGATTGTTTTGAAACTAGGAACATCAAGGCATCTTTGAAACAAAGCCTCTTTTAGGCTTGAAAATCACGCTGTTTTTCTGAAGTTCGTTAAGGGCATCTTCGATCTCATCTTTTGACATTTTGCCTTCAAGCGCTTTTTCTAGTTCTTCTACGGGAATCATTTCTCCTATTTTATTCCCGAGTTCGGAGATCATGTCGCGCACGACGAAGACTTTGTTTCTTTGGGAAGATGTTATTCGGCTTCCTATCCTGTCGATGTCGAAAGTCTTGGATTCATAATCGTAACCGACCTGCATAAGATAATATTTCATTAAGTCAATGGCGCGAAGCGCGTCTTCTTTTGTCGCGACGGGACTGAGGCGGACTTTCGCAGAAGCTTCGGACATTCTGATGAGGGCCTCCAACTGCCTTGCAGAAATTGGAATGGGCTTGATTTCAGAATCTCCGGAAATTGGCATGTTTCTCAAATCCACATAAAATTTTTCAATCTCTTTAACCGCTTCGTCATCCAGGCGGGGTTTCATTCTTTGTCTCGCGTAAGCTATATATTTTCTAAGAAGGCTTGTTGAGATTAACTGGGGCCGGGTCCCTCCGTTTGTGTGCTCTGACAGGACATGTTCTGCTATTTTTTTGTCTCTTTCCTTGTCGGGAATGTCTCGGAGAGTGAAAATTATGTCGAATCTGTTTATCAATGTTGGGGGAAGATCTATTTGTTGTGCTATAGGCTGGTATGGGTCGAAACGGCCGAATTTCGGGTTTGCCGCTGCAAGAACCGAGGTTTCTGAACGAAGTGTCGCTTGGACATTAGCCTTGGAGATAGTAATTGTTTGCTGTTCCATCGCCTCGTGCATGGAGCTTCTGTCCTGGGGATCCATCTTTTCCAGCTCATCGATGCAGACGATTCCCTTGTTCGCCAAAACCATAGCTCCCGCTTCAAGAGACCAACCCCGCAAATATTCGTCGCGGACAACGGTTGCCGTAAGGCCCGCACCTGATGCGGATTTACCTACAACATAACGGCCTTTTGGAGAAATATCCGCTATGAAGCTTAAGGTTACAGATTTTGCAACCCCGGGGTCTCCTATCAAGAGTATATGTATATCTCCCCTCTTTTTTTGCCCGTCTTCGTAAACTTTCCTGACGCCGCCGAAAAGCTGCATTATAAGTGATTTCTTTATCTCTTCATAACCCCAGACGCTAGGGGCAATCGATTTTGCCATCTCATTGAACAAGTTGGGGTCCTGAGAAAGTTCGATTATCTGCCTTTCATCTTCTTCGGAAATGTCGAGTTCTTCGAAGGTTTCTTCCATTGAAATTAAATTATTCACTTCTATCGCGAGTTCAAAACGCGTTGAAAGTCCGCCGGAAGGCAAAGGCACGGGGACTTCTTTCAGGACGCCGATGACTTTTATCCTGCTTCCGGGAGTTGTTTTTTCTTCCATTTTCGGCTCGACTAAATCTTCCTTTATGAAAACGTTGATTCTTTTCGGCTGTTCGCCTCCGGAAAGGGATTCCGGCGTTTCTTCAATCACCAGCCGCTGAGTGTCTACCATTTCCTTTGAAATCAGCTTGAAGCCTCCGCGCCTGCCACATGAACAGCGGACCGGTTCACGGAACTTTTTTTCCAGTTGCAAAACCTGGAGAACCGTTCCGCATGAAGGGCATTCAAATTTCGCATTTACCGCTTGGGGCCTGACTTCCGAAGCCTGCCTTACGATTCCTTCCAAAATTATAAGTTCGTCCAGATGCTTGGACCTCAAGTCCCGGATTTTTATGAATTGGGTTTCCGAAAGATTTGTTAACCTGACTCTGGGTTTGTCTTTAAGGCCGGATTCTTCAATCGCGGTTTCTATCAAGGCAAGAGTTTCTTCAGGGCGGGCGAGGATTTCATCAGAAAGCCGATTTGAAAACTCTGTGATTTGCATGAAGTCGAGGAAAATAACATTGTTGCCTTTTCTCAAGGATTCGCCGAATTCTCTCTTATAGAAATCGAAAAAATTCTTTGCTTCTATAACAAGTTCCTCTTTGGATTTTTTTGAATCGGCCATTTTATTCTCCATAAGAAATGGTGGTTTGTTTTTATAGATTTGTGTGGAAAATATTGGTTATTCGGATTGTTCTAAAGTTTTTTAAATTGACGGACTTTCCATAAAATGCAAGAATGAGCCTATAGCTAACGGGTTTCTTTAGAAAAGAAACTACGATGGTAGAAATGCTTAAAACGCATTATTCGCTATAGGCCTGTAGAGATGAGCCTATAGCTCACGAGGGGCACATCCCCTTACGCTAACCCCTAGTTTTAAAAATGATTTATTCGCTATAGGCACAATAAATTTATAACTTTAATTTGTTGTTATAAAATAGAATGAGCCTATAGCTCAATCGTATGGGAACCAAGGTTCCCCTGACAAGTCACCCCTCCTTTTGAGAGAAACTTGTTTAAACGCATTGTTCGCTATAGGCTGTAAGATGTGAGCCTATAGCTCAGCCAGGTCCAGAGCACTGCTCTTATATGAGTGCAATCCACCGGGTTGTATTTCTCTCATGAGAAAACTTTGAGAGAGGCAGGGGTCCGCGGTTCAAATCCGCGTAGGCTCATTGAGAATACGCGCTTTTAAAAGGAGGGTTAAGCGAAGGGAACCATTGGTGCCCTCGCCCGCGTAGGCTCATGGGGTTCTTTTAACAAAAGAACCTACAATGGCAGAAAACTTGAGATAGTTCGCTTATGAGGGCTCATGGGGTCTTTTTTAGAAACGGGATTTTCTTTTAGAAAAAGAAAATCTACACTGCAAAAGAAACTCAAGTTAGTATGGTGGCAGAAAAACTACATTGAAAAATGTAAAATTTAAATTGCCTGCATTAGTAAATATAAAGGTGAAAGGAGGTGATGAAATGATAACAGGAAAAGAAGTTTGGAGCATGATGGGAGATTATGGAAATTCTTCATGGCAAGGTGCATGGAACGGAATGTGGCCGGGCGCGATGGCTGCGGGAACGTGGAGTTGGGTCTTGATTATCCCGGTGTTGGTTGTTTTGCTTGGCTTATGGATTTACACTTCCTTTGCATATATGGAAATTGCAAGGAAGTTGAAATATAAAAATCCCTGGCTTGCGTGGATTCCGTTTGCGAGAGGGGCTATGGTTTTGCAGCTCGGAAACCTTCCTTGGGGTTGGGTATTCCTATGGTCGCCTTTGTTGCTGTTGCCTTTAGCATATTTGGGCAATTTGGCATTGAGCGTCTTTGTGCTGCTGTTGGTAATCGGAGGTTCCGTCGCGTTTACTGTTCTGTGTTACATCTCTCGTTGGAGATTCTTTGAAAAGCGAGGTTATTACGGCTGGCTTGCTCTTATCCCTCTTGTCGGAATGGTTTTGGGCTATCTGTCCATACTGGCAGGTTTGGCATTCTTGATAATTCTTGGATTTGTCGCGTGGAAGGACGGAAAGATGGTCAAGATGAGAAATTCCAAGCCTTCGGCTTCAAGAAGAAATCCGAGAAGGAAGAGATGATTTAATTTTTTATTTTTTCTTTTTATTTTTGAATAGTTTTAAAAGTCGGGTTTTTGTTATTGGCTTATGCCGAGCAAAAAATCTTCAGCAAAGAAGCCGGATACGGAGATGGCTTTTGTCGCGACATTTTTCAGCATCATCGGTTTCTTGATTGCGATTTTCACGAGAAGGAAAGACAAATATGTAATATTTTATGCGAAGCAAAGCCTGGTTTTGTTCGTGGTTTCCGCCATAATTTCGATTGCCGGTTCGCTGCCGCTTCTCGGATGGATTTTTTCCGTGTTCGGCGGGATTTTCATATTTGTGCTTTGGCTCATGCTTTGGATTTATGCGCTGTCCGGAGAAAAGAAAGAAGTTCTGATAATCGGGGAATTTGCGAAGAAGATAAAATTATAAGTTTAGTTATCTTTAAAAACGAATAAACAATTCTTAATTTAATCTGAATTTGTTTTCAGTATCTTGGCGATGCGTATGCCTAATCGCTTGGCGATGCGTATGCCTAATCGCGCCCCGATAGTCCAGTCGTATGGGAACCAAGGTTCCCCTGACAAGTCACCCCTCCTTTATGAGGCAGAAAAAACTAAAAACGGAACTATCGAGGAAAGAAGGTATTATGCCCCGATAGTTCAGAGGCCAAGAATGCTGCCCTTTCACGGCAGTGACCCGAGTTCGAATCTCGGTCGGGGCATTTTTGAAAATGGACTTTAAAATATCAGAAGATATCTTAGAAAAATATCCAGATTTGAGAGTCGGGGTTTTAATTCTCAGAGGAATTGATAACCGCAGAGAGAATAGCGAGATACAAGACCTGATTCGGGAGCTGGTAGAAGAAAAGAGAAAGCAGACTGACTCCGACACGATTTCAGAGATTCCTATTATAGCAAGATGGCGAGAAGTTTACAAATCTTTCGGAGCAAAGCCGAGCGATTATAGAAATTCTGCTGAGGCTTTATTAAAACGAATTTTGAGGAAAGACCTCTACAAAATCAATCCACTTGTTGATATTTATAATTACCTCTCCATAAAATACACTCTGACTGTTGGAGGGGAAGATTTGGATAAAATGAAAGGCGATTTGGTTTTGGATTTTGCAAACGGAGATGAAAGTTTTATTCCGTTGGGAGAAAAAGAAAACAGTTCTCCCTGGAAGGGGGAGGTGGTCTATAAAGATGATAATGGTGTTGTTTGCAGATGCTGGAACTGGCGAGAAGGAGACCGAACCAAATTAACGGAGGATACAAAAAACGCCGTTGTAGTTGTAGAAAACATAATCCCTGAGGATAACGATAAATTGGATGAGGCGCTTGAGGAGCTTAAACAGCTAATTTTAAAATATTGCGGCGGGAAAGTGGATACCAAAATGCTGGATAAAGATAATAATCTGATAGAAATTTAGTTTTGATTTAGGTAGT
>CAYREP010000031.1:0-6357 GCA_964423375.1 Candidatus Woesearchaeota archaeon
CCCCCCCCCCCCCCCCCCCCCCCCCCCCCCCCCCCCCCCCCCCCCCCACAATTCACCTCAAAAAATATTTCTCAAGAAAACAAAAAACCCAACGCCCCCAAGGTCTTCCAGAAGATTAAGTTTTCTTTTTAGAATTTTTATTTCTTAAATCTTCAAAATCAAGAGCGATACAAGGAACATTCCCTGCAACCCAAGCATCGTGACCAGACGAAATTTCAAAAGCTTCTCCAGGACCGACTTTTGATTCAGTCCCATCAGGACCTCTTAACATCATTTCGCCGGAGACCACATAACCAACATGTGCCTCCGATTTTTTTCCAGACATCTTCCCAACATCCTTAGACCATCTCCAACCGGGAAGATATTCTCCTTTTCCGATAGCAACATTTTCCAATACAACTGCTTTTCTGGTACTTCCATCAAGAAACGTCCAAGATAATTTTGTTTTTTCATCTAGTTTACCTATCTTGACATAATCTTTGTTATCCATAGATTTAACGTGTAACTGTTTTATTTAAAATTATCCAAAAAGAATATTCATAAAACCCAAAGCCCCCGAGGTTTCCCTCGGAGGCGTTATAAAAAATCAAATTAAATTAATCTTTGTGAATTTATCTCCACATTTCGATGCCCAAATCGGACATTTCTTTTGTTGCTGGCATGCTCATTTCTTCAGCATCTCTTCCAAGCACATAAGGCGACCTAACACCTGTCATAATGGTGATAACTCTAACCTTGCCTTGGAATTCCTTGTTGATTCTTGCTCCAATGATGACGTTAGCCTCACTGTTCAAGTTTTCCGACACCGTTCTTCCGATTGTGTCGAACTCTTCAAGCTTCAAGTCCGGACCGCAGGTTACATGGATAAGCGCGCCAGTTGCACCTTTGTAATCCACATCAAGTAGAGGATTCGTAAGTGCTTGCTGAACGGCCTCTGTAACTCTGTGCGAACTGGAATCGCTTTCACCGATTCCGATGACAGCAACACCTCCGTTTCTCATAATCGCAGAAACGTCCGCATAGTCAAGATTAATCAGGCTTGGAAGTGTTATCGTCTCAACAATTCCTTTAACCATTGTGCTGACGAGCTCGTTTGCGACCGCGAAAGCCGCTTCTATTGGAAGCTGTCCTGCAATGTCTACAAGCCTGTTGTTATCGAGCACGATTGTGGTATCTGTCACATCCCTCAATTCCTGCAATCCAAACTCAGCCTTGTCGATTCTTGCTTTCTCTGACTCAAAAGGCATTGTAACAACCCCTATAACAACTGCCCCTGCTTCTTTAGCAAGTTGTGCAACAACTGATGCCGCGCCGGTTCCGGTTCCCCCGCCCATTCCGGCAAGAACGAACACCATGTCCGCTCCTGAAACAGCTTTCTTAAGATCAACAACAGCTTCTTTTGCAGCTTCTCTTCCGACTGTAGGCTTTCCTCCTGCACCCAGTCCTCTTGTAAGTTCCTTTCCTATCAGGATCTTCTCATCAGCCTTTGTAACGCTAAGGTGCAAAGCGTCTGTGTTGGCAGCATAAACTGTAGCGCCGTTGATTCCTTTGTTGAAGAGCCATGTTACCATGTTCGCTCCGCAGCCGCCGCAACCAATGACTTTTATATTAGCCTTTCCCGCTTTCAAATCATCAAAGTTAATGGAATGCGTAGCCGCGTTATCAATAGCTTCTTTTGCAAAATCTAAGACCATATTCTCTTTTCTTTTTCCTCCTTTCAACACATTTTCCTCCCTGCGAAACAGGGCTTGAAAGCGCGAAAAATTTATATACTTCTTCCGCTTCCAACTAATTAGAATCAGGGTGCCTCACCAATTAAGATTAATCCGATCTATATGATGTTCGAATTAAAATTAAGGAAATGAGGCGCCTTTTATTTTTAAATATTCTTATGGTTTAGAAGGTGTTTTGATGGTTAGAAAATCAAAATTGCGTCACATCTTTTTCAAATAATCTTAATAAGCCTGCAAAAACGTGTAGCCCCTTCAGAAGTCCAATATCAACTCCAAATCAATCTGCGGGCTTGCTCGACAATTTTAAGGTTGAGAGAGTAATAAATTATATCCGCTTTAACTGGAAACCTCCAGAATCTTCGCCTCCATTCCCGCATCCTTGCACATCTTCACGAACTCCTCGGCATCTTCCTTTGCCCCGATTACTTTCCCGAAGTGCATTGGAATCGCCAAGGTCGGCTTTATAATCTTTACCGCTTCAAAAGCTTCTTCCGCATTCATAGTATACCTGCCTCCGACCGGCAACAAGACAACAAACTGGTTCCCGTTCTTCTTGTAGCCTGTAAGTTTTTGCATTTCCGGGATAATATCAGTATCTCCAGAGTGGTAAATTACAACATCATCTACTTTGAGAACATAGCCAACCCAAGACTCGTCTTTCGGATGAAAGCTCTTGTCTATATTGTAAGCAGGCACTGCAGAAACTCTGATATTATTGAAATCGGTTTCTTTCCCGGGCTCGGCGATTTCAAGTTTTATAGGAACCTTTGTCCTCATTACTTTGCTTTGCGCGTCAGCCGTAACAACAATTCTGGAATTCGGCTTTATTACTTTGTTAATGTCTTCAAGGCTGCAATGGTCAAAATGGCTGTGCGTTATTAGAACCAAGTCCGCCTTGTCTTTTTCTCCAGCTTCAGAAATCTGAAAAGGGTCTATATAAACAATTTTTCCGTCAGAAGCTTTAATCCTGAACCCGGCATGCCCGAGCCATTCAATCTCAACTTTCCCCACTAACATAAATCAAAAAACAGATTTTTGTTTTTAAGGTTTGTTGTTATTTTTCGCTGATTTTAAGAATTAATCGCTTCTAAGATCTTATCTATATCGCTAAAATCTCTAAACACAAAATCAGGTTTTTCTTTTTCAAGGGTTTCAAGACTCTCTCTACCGGTCGCAACCGCAATAGATTTTACTCCACCGTATTTCGCGCATTCGACATCCAAGGGCGTGTCGCCAATCACAAAAACATCCTTCTTGTCAAACTTCAGCCCGGTTTCTTTTTCAGCTTCATTAATTGCCAACGCGACAAGCTCTCCGCGGACAAGAGACTCGGAACCAAAAGCGCCTAAGGGAAAATAATTCCACAATCCAGGAGGTTCCAATTTTGCCCTTGCAGACTCTGAAGAATTTCCTGTCAATAAAGCAATAACATGATTCTGCGAAATCAATTCTTTGATAAAATTCTCGACATTTTCAATCTGTTCAAACTTCAGTCCATTTTCAACAGCTTCAACAATCGGCGAAGGATCTTTCATCGCTATCTCAAACTTTTCATGCTTTTCCGGATCTTCAACGCCAAATTCGCTTAGCTTTTCAACAAAAATTCTTCGATAAGTCTTGCCGTCAATAGGGATTTTGCTGGAACTAATATCAAGTCCAAAATGTTTCTTTATTAAAGAGATTATCGCGCTTTTCCCGACAGAAGCATGTTTTATCAGAATCCCATCGACGTCAAAAAGAATAAGTTTTTTCTTCATTCTTCAAATCCTATCGCCTTCTCAAAACTTCTCGCAATCTGCAGCATTTTCTGATCCTGAAACTTGTCGCAAATGATTTGCATTCCAACTGGAATTCCTGAAATTTTCCCTGCAGGCATTGAAACAGAACAGTCTCCGACAATGTTAATTGGGCATGTCAAAGAATCATACTGGAACATTTCTTCCGAAGAGATCTTGCTGCCGATTTCATGCGGCAGCCTTGGAACTATGGGGCAGACAATGCAATCAACGTCTTTGAAAACTTTCGCAAATTCATCCTGCAAAAGTTTCCTGACTTTCAAAGCCTTCTGGTAATATCTGCCGCCATACTCTGCCTTCGAAATTTCGCTGCCGCCGAAAATTCTTCTCAAAACTTCAGGCCCGGCAACATCCTCAATTTTATTTCCAAAACGCCTGCCGTCATATTTTCTCGTCGCGGAAAAAAACTCAACATAAACTATGGGATAGTAAGTCGCAATCGCCAAATCAAGCAAAGGAATCTTAATCTTCTTGACATCCCAACCATATTTCTCTGAAACAAGTTTAACATTTTCATCGACCAAGGCTTGAATCCTTTCGTCGGAAACCGGAAAATCCAAAAGCCCGACTTTCAGCTTCTTTGGAACTTTTTCAATCTCCTTAAGATTTATTTTTCCGTCAACGCTTATCGAATCTTGTTCATCTTTTCCATAGATCATACTTAATAACAAAGCCGCATCTGAAACATTTTTTGCCAGCGGACCGATTTGGTCGAGGCTCATGCACATGTCTATCAAGCCGTATCTTGAAACGCTCGCATAACTTGGCTTCACGCCGACAACGCCGCAATGGCTTGAAGGAACTCTTATGCTTCCGCCGGTATCCGAACCAAGACTTAAATCGCAAAAGCCTGCCGCAACAGCTGCAGCGCTGCCTGAACTTGAACCGCCCGCAACAAGATTTAATTGTGAAGGATTTTTCGTCGGCCCAAAAGCGCTTGTCTCACCGCTCCAGCCGCATGCAAATTCGTCCATATTTGTCATGCCAATTATCAGACCATCCTCTGCCTTTATCCTTTCAATAACAGTAGCATCATAAGGCGCTTTGTAATTTTCAAGAGTTTTTGAAGCACACGATGCCTGCAATCCAAGAACATTAATATTAGATTTAACAGCAATAATTTTCCCTGCAAGCTTCCCGGCCTTGCCGGATTTTATTTTCCTGTCAATCGCTTCAGCCTCGCGCAACAAAGTTTTCTCATCCCGCAAATCAAGAAAAGCGTTTATCTTCTTGCCCTGCTGGTCGTTCCTTTTTATTTCAGAAAGATAATGCGTTAGCTTTTCTGTTGTTGATACTGGGATCATCTTATCAATTTTGGCATAATGGCTATCTTCTCAAGTTGCCGGTTTAATTTTAATCTCAGTGAATTTGAACCAAGAAAAACCACAAACATTCTTTTACTTCCGTAAAACACTCCAATGGTTGGTTTCTTAGTCTTGCTGCTTACGTATTGAAAGAAATCGCTGTTTCTTTTTATATTAAAATAAGATTTTCTCTCATCAATATTACTTCCTTCTATACTTCTTGTCTCCCCCCAATCAATATTGAAATTATCCCGCAATAATTCGCTCAAAATCTTGTGCACGCTTCTTTTCTTGTCAAAAATATAGAAAGTAAATTTTCCGAGGTTTCCGACTCCATATAATTTTATCTTTTTCATTCCCATTTTTTCGTCTCCGCGATTATGGCATCTTTATTTTTCTCGGGCGCGTTGGAAAGCATCCTTTCCCTGAAATCTTCATCAGGCCCCTTGCCAACTTTCTCATCGCGCTCAAATTCTTTCCGTTCAACTACCGGCTCTTCCGCCGGAACCTTGACTTTAGAAATCTTTTCAGAAAAATCATCTATTATTTTCTTAGCTTCTTTTCTAATGTCTTCTTTCTCCTTGTCAGAAAGGCTGTGAAACAGAAAATCCATGAATCTTAGAGAAATTAATTATTTATAAGATTAATTAATAATCATAATATTCAACATTCTTGGCCTGATTAACCTCTTTCAGGAAGTTAAGAACAATCAAAGGCAAAGGCTCTTCGAAATCCTGAGGAAAAGTTGCAACATACCAAAGCCGATATCTTAAATGTTCGCCATGTCCGCTAATGATTTCTTGAGCAACAATCCCGTTAATATCCTCATGACTATGACTTTTGTGTTGGGCTTCAAGATCAGATTCAATAATCTTTTCATGCTTCCATAACCAATATGTTTGAAGAGCATCGTAATGGGGTGTGGATTCAGGTTTTCTAATCTTAGAGAGAACTTTGCCCAACTCTCTTTTTTCTTCAGGAGAATACCCGTTGATAACAGAAATGACTCGCAGATCCAAAGGGGGATTATGCGGGCAATCCCAATTGGTTTCTTCTATTATCCTTATCTCAGCAGGAGTTAATTTACACCAATGCTCAGGAAAAGTTGTTTCTAAATCCATACAAAAATAAGAGTATAAGCCTTATTATTAAAATTAATTATACTCAAAAATATAAAAAATAAAGACCCCACATAAAAATAAAAAATTAAGAATTAAAAGATTTAGTCCGAATCTTCATCATCTGATGATTCGTCTTCATCTTTATCTTCGTCAGAGTCCATGTCTTCGTCCTCATCAGACTCGTCCATGTCTTCTTCGTCCGTTGTTTCTTCTTCGTCTTCTGCCATTTGTTTTATTATCCTCCTTTAAGGATTAACGCTAATAACCATCAGCCTTTTTAAAATTATTTATTGCCTTAAAAAATCGCAGAAATATCCTGAAAATTGCTATTCAATGATTACAAAAGTCATGGAAGAATATCGCGAATTAACTCAAATAAGGTCCAGCAACTTTCTCAAATTCT